>JBFYWS010000057.1:0-3662 GCA_041310935.1 Desulfobacteraceae bacterium
CCAAGTCCCCCTGGCTGCTGCATTTCGACTGCGGCAGCTGCAACGGGTGCGACATCGAGATCCTGGCCTGCCTGACGCCGATCTACGACGTGGAGCGCTTCGGCATCATCAACGTGGGCAACCCGTTCCACGCCGACGTCCTGCTCACCAGCGGCACGGTCAACCACCGCAACAAGAAGGTGCTGGCCAACCTGTACGCGCAGATGCCCAGCCCGAAGCTGGTGGTGGCCATCGGTGCCTGCGGCCTGTCGGGGGGCATTTTCCGGGAGGCCTACAACGTCGTCGGCGGGATCGACAAGGTGCTGCCGGTGGACGTCTACGTGCCGGGCTGCCCGCCCAAGCCCGAGGCCATCATCGACGGCGTCGTGCTCGGTCTGCAGAAGTTGCAGAGCCTGCACGAGCAACTCTCCGTTGGAAAAGGGGCTTAAAGACCATGCGCGAAGAGATCATACCCGTCAGCCCGGCCGAGCTTATCGGAGAGGTGGCGAAGCTCAAGATCCAGGGCTATCGTCTCGTGACCCTCTCCTGCACCGAAATCGACGCGAGCCGCATCGACGTCCTCTACCATTTCGACAAGGAGCTGGGCCTCAAGCACCTGCGGCTGACCGCGATGAAGACGGAACCGGTGCCGAGCATCTCGCCGGTGTACTTCGCCGCGCTGCTGATCGAAAACGAGATCCAGGATTTCTTCGGCCTGAAGTTCCAGGGGCTGGTCGTGGACTACCAGGGGATGCTCTACCTGGAAGAGGAGGCGCTCAAAACGCCGTTCTGCAAGTTCAGCCTGCGGGCGGCTGCGCCGCCCGCAGGTCAAGAGGGGCAGACAGAAGATACAACGGCATCGGCGCCGAACAAGCCGGACGCAGCGCTGCCAGAAGGGGCGGCCGAGGAGACGATGGACTCATGACGCGGCCAGCGGGTCTCAGCAACGTCGAGTTCAAAATCCCCCACCTCCTTTGGCAAAGGGGGCAGGGGGGATTTGGTCCTCTCAGAACGGCACCGTCGGGCTGAACCGGTTTTTACAAGGCCATCCGGTCGTGGAGACATTCTGATGCGCAAGACAGTCATCCCCTTCGGGCCCCAGCACCCCGTGCTGCCCGAGCCCATTCACTTGAAGCTGACGCTGGTCGATGAGCGGGTTGTCGAGGCCATCCCGAATCTGGGCTACGTCCACCGAGGGTTGGAGCGGCTGGCGGACGTCCGCGATTTCCACCAGATGATCCAGGTCGTCGAGCGCGTCTGCGGGATCTGCTCGATGATTCACGCGCACTGCTACTGCATGGGCATCGAGGAGCTGATGGCGGTCCAAGCCCCGCCGCGGGCCCAGTTTCTGCGGGTCATCTGGTCCGAGGTGCACCGGATGCAGAGCCACCTGCTCTGGCTGGGGCTCTTTGCCGACAGCTTCGGCTTCGAGAGCCTGTTCATGCAGTTCTGGCGCATCCGCGAAAAGATCATGGACATCAGCGAGTCCACGACCGGCAACCGGGTGATCGTGTCGGTCAACGTGATCGGCGGGGTGCGCCGGGATTTGAACGCCGAGCAGACCCGCTGGCTTCTCACGCAACTGGACTGGGTGGAGGCGGAGATTGAGCGCCTGCAAACCACCATGCTGGAGGACTACACGGTCAAGAAGCGCACCGTCGGCAAGGGCGTTCTCACCACGGAAAAGGCCTACGAGTTGGGCGCCGTCGGGCCGACGGCGCGCGGCAGCGGGGTTTCCCAGGACGCCCGCCAGACGAACTACGCCGCTTACGGGGAGCTGTATTTCGAACCGGTGGTGGAAACCGATGGGGACTGCTATGCCCGCAGCAAGGTGCGGTTTCGCGAGACCCTTGCCAGCATCGACCTGATCCGCCGGGCGATCGGCAAGCTGCCCGCGGGCGAGGTGCGGACCAAGGTCAAGGGCCTCAAACCGCCGAAGGGGGAGACGGTTATCCGGGTGGAGCAGCCGCGGGGCGAGCTGCTGTATTATTTCAAAGGGTCCGGTGAAAAAAACCTGGATCGTTTGAGGATCCGCACCCCGACCTTCGCCAACATCCCGCCGCTGCTCGCCATGCTGCCCGGGGTGTATCTGTCCGATGTGCCGGTGGTGACCCTGTCCATCGATCCGTGTATCAGCTGCACCGAGCGCTGATGATGTCGTCGGAAGCCCAATTTTCCGCCTGCGGCGGATTGCGCTTCGCCCCGCGCTCGCTGCGCATTGAACCTGGGCTTCCAATGAAGTCGCCTTTTTCAGTCCTGTGGGAGCGGCATCTTGCCGCGATGATCGTGGCTGGAAGCCACTCCCACAAGGGAGACACTTTATGACTGAGTCGGGTGGCGCCGCGCGCCATAACCTGCTTCTGACGAAGTCATCAGACAGGGTGTTTAAAAACAAGCATCAGGCCGTCAGCCAAGGCGTGCGGTGATTTGGAAAGCGCAGTCCGCCTGCGGCGGATGAGCATTTACAAAAGCCGCACAACGCCGGATCACGGCCTTAGGCGCAGTTTTTCAACACCCTGTTAGAGGGTTTTTCGGCTCCACCAACGTTGACTCGGCTCGGAAAAGATCCGGAAAGTGGGAGGCTTCAACGCATGTTCAAGATGACCCATAACATCCTGCGGAACCTGGTGGTCAAGAAGTCGACCCGGCGCTATCCCTTCGAGGTGCGCGAGACCTTCGACAAGGTGCGCGGCGAGCTGGTGAACGACATTGCGCGCTGCATCTTCTGCGGCACCTGCGAAGTCAAGTGCCCGTCCCAGTGCATCGAGGTCGACCGCAAGGCCGCCATCTGGACCTGCGACCCCTTCGCCTGCGTCTACTGCGGGGTGTGTGTCGACACCTGCCCGGCCAAAAGCCTTTATCAGAAAACCCAGTACCGTCGTCCCGAGGACAAACGCATCACGATCAGTATGCAGGGCGAGCTCAAGAAAAAGGCGAAAGAGAAGGACGCGGCAAAGGCGACGGTATCACCGGCGGCGGAGCCGGGCGCCGAGCCGCCTCCGCCCGAAGCTCCCTCCGAATCGGGAGAGTGATACCGCTCTAAAAACGTTCTCGGATCCACTCAATTGCCCCGTGGCCGGTGCCGGCCGCGAGGCAATTGGTTTTTCAGGGGTGCTGGCGCTCACTCTGTCTCAGGCCGACCGGAATTTGTGTAAAAGGTGGACTTTTCCCGAAGCCATCACAGCATTTCGATGGCGCACGCCATAGACACTCCACCCCCGCCGCAGACGGTGGCCAGACCCAGTTGCTTGCCGCGCTGCTTCATGGCGTGGATCAGGGTGATCATGATGCGGGCACCGGTCGCCCCCACCGGGTGGCCCAGACCGATGCCCGAGCCGTTCACGTTGGTGATCTCCCGGTTCAGGCCGAGCTCTTTCTCCACGCCGAGATACTGAGCGGCGCAGGCATAGTTCACTTCGATCAAGCTGGTTGTTTTGCTTTTTACTGGATTGTGATATGCACTATCACTGGAACGCCTCTTTATCCCCGTTGGATGTTTCTGCCCCCGGCCGGATGAATCGAAAAAGAGCCCGGGGTGGGGGACTCGGCCGTGTCTGAGACCTGGAAAATCGTCCTGATCGACGATGAGGAAGACATCCGCGATGTGATGGCCCTCACCCTGCTGGACGCCGGCTATGACGTCCGGACGGCCGCCGACGGTGCTGCCGGGATCCGGATGTGCG
>JBFYWS010000064.1:0-3151 GCA_041310935.1 Desulfobacteraceae bacterium
TCATTCACGACACCGGCGCCCACGGGCACTCCATGGGTTTCAACTACAACGGGAAGCTGCGCCCCAAGGAGTTGCTGCTGCGGCGGGACGGTTCGGTGGAACTGATCCGGAGGGCGGAAACTCTGGAGGATCATTTCGCGACCCTGGATTTCAAACCGGATGTCCTGAAGACGTGACGATCTAAAAAAAAGCAGGGTAGGGCTTTCGCCATACCCTGCTGTTTTTTTATCTTCACGTTAAATAAAATCTGATCTGCATCAATTCCTGGTTTTGATAGGGGAGCGGCTTCCAGCCGCGACGGCATAAGCACCAGCCGGCAAATGGTGATTTTACGAACGTGATGAACATGGCCAGCGTAAGCCCCACAACCCTTGTAACGCTCTTGCGCGTCCTCATCCCCTTCGCGTTGGCGTACTTTCTCTCCTACCTGTTCCGAGTGGTCAACGCGATCATCGCGCCCAACCTCGCCGCCGACCTCAACATCGGCCCGGCCGACCTGGGTCTGCTCACGTCGGCCTATTTCGTCTCGTTCGCCGCTTTTCAGCTTCCGCTGGGTGTCATGCTGGACCGGTTCGGGCCGCGGCGCGTCGAGGCCGGGTTGCTGGTGTTTGCCGCCGCGGGGGCCTTGATGTTCGGGATGGCCGGCAGCCTGCCGGGGCTGTTTGTCGGCCGAGCCTTGATCGGATTGGGCGTTTCCGCAGGCTACATGGCCGCCATCAAGGCCTACACGCTCTGGTTTCCGCCCCATCTGTGGCCAAGGATCAACGGGCTGCATCTCGCGGCCGGAGGCTTCGGGGCGCTTTCCGCAACGTTGCCGGTTGAATTTGCCTTGACGTACACGGATTGGCGCGGGGTGTTCATCGGTTTGTCGATCCTGAGCACCATCGTGGCGGCGGCGATTTTCGGGTGCGTGCCGGAGCAGCGTCAGGAGGCCGGGCAAATCCGGCTGAACGACGCACTGCGGGGGATCGGCCAGGTGTTCACCAGCCCGCTCTTCTGGCGCGTGACCCC
Source organism: Desulfobacteraceae bacterium (assembly GCA_041310935.1). GTDB lineage: Bacteria > Desulfobacterota > Desulfobacteria > Desulfobacterales > SpSt-501 > SpSt-501. The sequence goes on from JBFYWS010000064.1 coordinate 1,012, forward strand.
GCTGACCGTCACCTCGCAGGTGGCGTTCATGTCCATCCAGGGCTTGTGGGCCGGGCCGTGGCTGCGGGATGTGGCCGGGATGGATCGCGCCGGCATCGCCGGGGTCCTTTTCTGGACGGCTGCGGCCATGACGGCGGGCTACGTGGTCATCGGTTTCATCACCGAAAGGCTCAGCCGGAGCGGGATCAAGCCGCTGACGACCGCGGTCTGGGGCATGGTTCTATTCATGGTGGTTCAGGCGCTGATCATGGTGGGGCCGGTGCGCTGGGCGACAACGCTGTGGATGCTCTTCGGGTTCATCGGAACGACCGGTGTCATTCCCTATCCGGCCCTCGCCATGAGTTTTCCCTCCCAGTTGGCCGGGCGGGTCAGCACCGGGCTCAATGTCCTGGTTTTCATCGCCGCGTTCGCCGCGCAGTGGGGCATCGGCGCCGTCATCGCCCTGTTTCCCCTGACCGCTGCCGGCAACTACGCAGTGCAAGGCTACCAGGCGAGCATCGCTACTCTTCTATGCATGCAAGCGCTCTGCCTGGTGTGGTACGTCCTGGCCGGGCGCCCGCGACGGTGAGCCGCAGGGCAATCTTGTTTATTTGTTGAACGAGCGGGCGTTTCAGACGAGCTGCATGATAAAGTTATATTTTCAGGACCGTTATTGTCCCCCATTGACCTCTGGGTTCCCGAGATCGCCCGGGCCAAAAGGCTTGATCCGATCGAAGGGAGGGATGAGCGCTATTGGAGCTGGCGGTCTCCGGTGAAATGAAATTCAGGGGTGCTTAAAATCACACAGGTTTCGAGTTTCCAGTGTCACATTTTCTACCCGCCGGCCAGCATGAAGGTCAGATGAATCTCGTCACCGTCTCTTACCGTCTTTTTCAGCTCATCGGGATAAGCGCTTTCATGATTTAGGTAGATTTCGACGATGTTCCGCAATTTGCCCTTCTTATCGAAGAGCACATCCTTCATGCCCGGGTATTGCTTCACCAGGTGCTCCAGGCACTCTTCTACACAATTGCCTTCGGCTTGGACCACCTCTTTCCCATCGGTGGATACGCGATGGGTCTTGTGAATGTGCACCTGAACGGCCATGGATCAGTCCTTTTCTGAGGAATCCGAGCAGTGGTCGCAGTCCGGATTTCTTTGAATCCTGAATTCGGTAAAGCGCATGGCCAGACCATCATAAACCAGCATCCGGTTTTCCAAAAGGGCGCCGATCCCGACGATCCATTTGATCACCTCCGTGGCTTGAATGGATCCGATAACCGCGGGCGCCACGCCGATCACCGGAAACGTCTCCTCCGTTATGGGGCCCCGGTACATGCATCGAAGGCATGCCGTTTTTCCGGGGATAACGGTCATCGCCCTTCCCTCGAAGCCATGGACGGCACCATGGAAAAACGGAATGTTTTTTTCGATGGCCGTCTTGTTCAACAGATAACGGGTCGGTAAATTGTCCATGGCATCCACGATAAGATCGAAATCCGCCACCAGTTGGGCAGCATTTTCAGTGGTGATGGTATCGCATATGGCTTCCATGCGGATGGCCGGATTCAAACGGGCAAGCTTTGCCCGGGCGGAATCCGCCTTGGTCCGGCCGATATCGTCACTCCAATGCAGCACTTGTCTGTTCAGATTGCTCGCATCCACCCGGTCCCGATCGACGAGCCGGATGGCGCCCACACCGGCCGCGGCAAGATAGATGGAAATGGGAGAGCCGAGCCCGCCGGCTCCGGCGATGAAGACCCGTGCTTTTTTCAGCTTTTCCTGCCCCGCCTTTCCGATCTCAGCGATGCGGATCTGCCTGTCGTACCGCTCCAGCTCATGTGATGTCAGAAAGGCCATGGGAAACCTCAGGCGACCCGATTGAGAGCAGGGGGCATCCGTGATAGTAGAAGTGGGTTCACAACCTCGGATCACCCCTGAGGGCAAGGCGCAGGCCGATTCGAAAGCGCAGTCCGCCTGCGGCGGATGAGCATCTCGAGAGGCCTGCAATCCGCCTGCGGCGGACCATCGGGGGTCAGGCGGGGTTATGAAACCACTTCTATCCATTTCCATTAGCACAGGAATTCAGCCCAATGCAAATGGCCATCATCACCAGCTATGTCCCCGATGCCGCTTACGGGCTCCTGGGTCCGCAAATGGC
>JBFYWS010000070.1:0-7932 GCA_041310935.1 Desulfobacteraceae bacterium
TCCTCGTTAATTCAGAAATTGCGGGGGAGTATCTCCCTCCGCGCATCCCAGGGTCAAGGCTCCCTGATCTCACACCTCACCGCCAGCGGATCCCCGCGACGGTGGGCGGCACCCGCAACCGCCGAAACACCAAGCCCAGCCATGCCTTCCCGTTGCATTTCCCGCATGGCAATTTTCCATGACCTTCGTATAATGGCCGGCGACCGACCCCGCCCCGGCAGGGCGGCCGGGCCCTTGGAGAGGTGCCGGAGTGGCCGATCGGGCTTGACTCGAAATCAAGTGAAGGCGTAAGCCTTCCGTGGGTTCGAATCCCACCCTCTCCGCCATTTGATGATAAAATAAGCAGTTAAAACAGCGCCTAAGAATCATAACCTAGAAATTGGCCCCCCAATCAGTCCCCCATTGCGTTTGGGAAGCCCAGCAACTTTGGGGGACACTGGTGGAGGAGACCAGCAGCCAACCCCCCTAAAACGCCCTGCGGGCCTATATGCCCTTGGGCTTGATCTCACCTGCCCACCTGCCCAAGAAGTAACTTCATTACCCTTCCGCCCCCTCTCAGCGCCCGTCAAGGGTGGTTCGGGGCCTCCCCCGGTATTCCAAGTAACCTCGCTACCCCTTCGGACCTCCTGGTCCCCCCATCGCCCCTCTGGTGTCAGCCTGGTCCCCCAGCTTGATCGCCTGGTCCCTCACTGACCCGGAAGCCCTCCCTGGTCCGGCAGTGGACCCACAGGCTGTTGACCGACCCCATCGCGTCCGACCTCTCCCTGTATGTCAGGAAAAGCCGCCCAGGCAGGGCCGGAATGCCCACCGTGCAATCGAATAACAACGGCCATGGTGAGCGGACGTGCCATGTATCCACTGGCATCGCTGCTCAATGGAGGTAGCAGTGGCGGTGCAGGCGCGGCGGTGGCCAATCTGTTCACAAGGTGGGCGGCGAGATGGTCGATGAGCTCCAGCCGGGTGAGGGACAGCACGGTGCGCCCGTCGCGCGGTGGCTCCGGCAGACGCTAGACGATCCGGTCTGCGTTAACCTGTTCGATCCGCTCAAGGGCGAACGGTGGGCGTGCACATAGCGCAGCAGCCGTTCCAGTCCGGCCCGGTCGTGGCCGGCGATGCACACCGCGGCGTCGAGGGAGAAACCGGTATTGGCCCAGGCGAGCCTATCGCGGGCATCATCGGGACTGCATGTAAAACCGCAGCTCGGCCCGGCCGAACGGAGTCGATGCGGTGAGCATCCGCTGGGCGAGAAGCGCGGCCATTTGATCGGACGTCATCATGAAATGGGTTTGAGGACGGTGGTGGATCCCACAGAAATGATGGAGCGCCGCAGCTCCAAAGTCGCTTCCTGCGCCTCTTTCCGTAGATTTTGTAATGCTGTGGCGGCATCTTCAAGCCGACCATCCCGGCAGGCCTCTTCGACGACCTCCGCTGCCTTATGGAGACGGTGGAGCGAAAAAATGGAAGACGTCCCCTTGAGGGAATGCGCATGCCGCCTGGCCTCGCTTGCGTTATGCAGCGTGATCGCTTCGCGGACGGCTTCCAATTGACCGTCGAGGTCCGCCAGGAAATCGGATGCAAGCGAAACTGCATCATCCGGCGAGAGATCATTAGCGAGTTGATGCAGGGCGATAATCACCGGAGACGGCTGGCTTTCTGATGTTTCCGGCGGCTCTGGCTGGGTTTGTGGGTTTTGTCGCAGTGCAGTGCGCAGGGATTCGAGCCGGATGGGTTTGGACAGGTAATCGTTCATTCCTGCCTTCAGGCAGATGTCACGATCGCCAGCGAGTGCATTGGCGGTCAGGGCGATGATCCGCACCGGTGGAGTGCCGGATTCCTTTTCCCACTTCCGGATCCTACGCGTCGCTTCGAGCCCATCCATATCCGGCATCTGTACATCCATGAGGATGATATCGTAGCGGATCTCCATGGCTGCCTTGAGCGCCTCGCGGCCGTCGACTGCGACATCGGCGCCACAACCCATCTGGGCCAGCGCGGCCAGGGCGAGCTTCCGGTTGATGATGTTGTCTTCGGCTAGCAGAATCCTCAAGGAGCTTGCGACCGGCTGCACGGACATGGTTTTGCGTGCTGCGATCACGCGATTCGCCCCGGAGCCGTCCATTTTTGAAATCAATGCGTTGAAGAGCGGGGAAACCTTGAGTGGCTTGAGCAGCACGCCTGAACTCACGCTTACAAGACCATCGTGCGGGACATTTCGCTCACCTGGCTTGCGGAGCAGAAATAGCGCCGTCCCCTGACCGGTGAGCGAGGTGGCGAAATCCACGTCTTCCGGATGCTTGCCGTCGGAATCGAGCAGCAGTACTTGCGGCTGCCAGTCTTCCAGCAGTTTTACGGCATCCCCCGGCGTTGGCGCGGATCTCACCTCCATGCCCCAGCGTTCCAGGAGTTCGGAAATCACCTGGCGGGAGAGACTGTGATCATCGAGGATCAGAGCCCGTCTGCCGACCAGATCGGGGAAAGGAACGGGCGCGATTGCAGGCTTCGGATCAAGAGCGACCGGTACAGTGATCTGAAACGAAAACACCGATCCTTCATTTGCACGGCTCGTGACCGAGATCGTGCCGCCCATGAGTTCCACCAACCGCTTGCAGATGGCCAACCCGAGGCCGCTACCGCCAAATCGCCGCGAGGTCGAGCTGTCCTCCTGATGGAAGGCTTTGAACAACCGGTTAATCCGGTCTGGCGCGATGCCGATGCCGGAATCCATGACGCTGAAATTGAGAACGACCTTCCCTGATTCCTTAGGGGTCGCGGTGACTTCGAGTTTCACCTCACCGGATGGGGTGAACTTCACCGCGTTGCCCAGAAGATTCATCAGCACCTGCCGCAGGCGCAGCGAGTCGCCAACGATCGACGGCGGCACTTCCGGAGCTAGGCGCGCGGCGAGGTCCAGGTCCTTCTCCGCCGCGCTGGTGGAAACGGTCTCGATCGCCTCTTCGATGCATGCCTGGAGACTGAACGGACTGGCCTCGATCTCCATGTGACCCGACTCGATTTTTGAAAAATCCAGAACGTCGTTGATCACCCGGAGGAGCGACTCCGCACTGCTTCGGATGGAGGTGACGAAATCATGCTGCTGCTCGCTTAGTTCGCTGTGTTGAAGCAACTGGGTGAAGCCAAGCACACCGTTCATGGGCGTGCGGATTTCGTGGCTCATGGTGGCGAGGAAGTCACTCTTCGCGCGGTTTGCCGCCTCCGCGACTTCCTTGGCGCGGAGTACTTCGACCTCCGCCTTCTTGCGGACGATGAACTGACCGATCTGGTTGCAGATCCCGTCCAAGGTCTGCAACAACACTTCGGTTGGTTTCTCGATGTCCGGGCTGAAAAATTCCATCATCCCCTGGAAGGCGCCGTTGTTGTAGATCGGCAGCGCCAGGGCGGCATGCAGGCCGCAGGACATGGCCACCGGCGAGCGCGGGAAATTATCATCCACCGTCACGTCTGGCACCCATGCACTCTGGCCGCTCTGCCATACACGTCCCGGCAAACCTACCCCGATCCGGAACCTGCGTTTGCGGCTGTCCTCAAGGAACGCCCGGCAATCATAGCCGGGATCGTGCCATGCATTGGAAAAAATCAAATCCTCCCCATCTGCGGAGGGACTCCAGAAGCATCCTACCGACCATCCCAGACCTTCGCAGATCGATTTCAGAATGCTGGCGCCCGCCGCATTCAGGGTGCTGCCACCTGCTAGAATCCTCGATACGGCGTATTGCATGTTGCGGCGGCGTTCGCCATGGATCCGCTCGGTCACATCGGACTCCACTGCCATGAAGTTCGTCAGGACTCCCGCTTCGTTGAGAATCGGCTGCACTTCCACCGAAATCCAATATTTGCTGCCGTCCCGGCCGTAATTGAGGACCTCGGTGCGGAACCCTTGTCCGTTGAGGAGCTTTTCCCGCATCATTTGCACGGTGGCGGATGATGTCTCCGGCCCTTGCAGAAACGATCCGGGGGTCTTTCCGATGACCTCATCGGAAGTCCATCCGGTCAACCTTACAAATCCATCGTTCACCCACTCGATGCGGCCTTGGGCGTCCGATACGATCACCGCGTTGTCCGTGCGTGAAGCGACCAGCGCCAGCTTTCTCGCCTCCGCTTCCTTCTCACGCAGGAGGGTGCGCTGGGCGGTGAGTTTATTGGTGAGCGTCTGCAAGTCATCGTTGGCCATGCGCTGGGTCTGCACGACCTGCAACAGGTCCATGGTCTGGTCGTGAATCGCGAAGTCCGTGAGTGTCAGGCCCAATCGCTCCACCTCTTCGGGATCGGAAATCCAGGGTGCTGCCAGCATCAGGAAACTGTTGGATTCCTCCAGTGTGGCCACCTCGCCCCGCAACACCAGACGAGTGCCGATGATTTCAAACAGGAAGAGCAAATCACCGCTCTTGCGGAAGAAATTCGCAGTCATTTCGCCGACGGGGCGACGGAGTTCGAAGAGATCCGTGATCAGTGCGCCCGGCACGGCATTGGCGCAGATCTTGCCGAGGCTCGGGCCGATGGACTTGATCCGCAGGTCGGCACCCCATTCGATGAAGAAAGGGAAAGCCCGCCGGAGAAGACCGGCAGTCAGCTCCGGGGAATCTGGTTTTGTCGGAACAGAAGTGCTCATGAAGTGGCGGGAGATTCCCAAGCGACAGCGAAGACGTCATGATCCGCGCCCTGATCCTTGCGCTCGAGTACGGTGGATGTGCACGGGGTTTCATACAACTTGCCGAGCCCCTGGATCAATCCGGTCACGAAGGAGGTCAGTCCGGGCCTGTGGCTGTGATAGTGGAGGAGCAAGCCCGTGTCCGTGATATCGGTGCATTGGAAACGCGGCGGTTCCAAATTCGGATAGATCATGGCCACGCGGGTGTGGAAATTTGGCAGGTTGAAGAGGAACTCCTTCAGGCTGGAGCCGCCGGATTTCATCATCGGTCCGTAGCTCTTGGCCGCCGTCTTGAGCACCCAGTGCTCACCGAAGGCGATGAGGATGTCATCGGCCGGGGCGCCCAGCACTTCCGAGGCCGCGCCCACCAGTTTGTAGGTCACTTCATCCGGGTAACCTTCGTTGCTGATGAAGACGTCCACGTCGACGCCCGCCTTGGATTTGATGAGTTCCCATTTGTCCTCGCCGAAATTGGAGACGACGAGTTCTTCGACAGCTTTGTTTACGAGTCCGTACATGGTTGGTTGGGGCTGGGGTGATGGTGGAAATCAGGTTTGGCTCAGGTTATTCATTGGATTTCAGAAATCCATGATTTAATGCTTCGGGAGAGAGTGGAGAAGTATAGGAAGTTCAACCGCACGGGCGGCTGAAGCGGGAGCTAACGTAGCATCGCCGGGAAGGGCGTGGCAAGCCCGCGAGGGCACCCGCGAGGGCACCGACGGGGAGGGACAGGGCAAGGTAGCCCCATCTCGGAGGGGGCCGAGTGAGCGTGAGGGGTGGTTTGCCGGGGCCTGGGTGTTGGGAGGGGCGCGTCGCTGGCGGGTGGCGACGACGGAAGGCGGCTACCACTGCACTTCCTGGTTGAAGACATACTCGGGTGACGGTTGCGCCAGGGCCTCCCAGTCCGGTCCGAGATCGACCGGTGGGTCGTCCCAGGCGGGTGGCCCGCGGGCTGGGCTGATGCGTGGCGGCTCGACCGGCTCGCCTAGGGCCAAGAGAATCCGCCGCACCGGGGCCGTTTCGGTAACGAAGGCGATGATGCGCATGTCGGCACCGCCGTTCGGGCAGACCAGGGGCAGGGACGCGAACAGGCGTGCGAGCAGCATGGCCCACAGGTAGTGCGCCGGTGAGGGGCTACTCGGCGCCGCGGCAGCGGGCGCTGAAACTTCGGGCGGTGGCGGTGGGGAAGTCGGGTCCGCATCGCGCCCATAGGCGGTGGCGGCCAGGCGCAGTGGCGCATGGGGTGCCAGCACCCCATGGTAGCGGTGGCGGTGCGGCCGTGGCGGGGGGATCAGGGCGGCGAGATCCTGGAGGCGACCCGGGAACTTGACACCGACGACCTCGCGGACCTGGTGGCGGACCTGCCCAAGAGCATCACCCGCGAGGTATTGAAGTCGCTGGACGCCCAGCGCCGGGCCCGTCTGGAACAGGCCCTGTCCTACCCCGAGGACAGCGCCGGGGCGGGCTCATGAACACAGACGCCGTCACGGTGCGCCCCGAGGTCACGCTCGACGTGGTGATGCGCTACCTGCGCCGCTTCAAGGAGGGTCTGCCGGACCTCACCGACAACCTCATTGTGGTCAATCGCGAAGGGAGTTACCTGGGGGTGCTGTTTCTCTCCGACATCCTGACCAACGACCCCGATGCCTCCGTCGCCGAGGTCATGACCGCCGATATCCAACCCATCCCTGCAACCTGAGAGCCCCCGATGTCGCCAACCGCTTCGAGCAGCACGACCTGGTCTCGGCGCCCATGGTGGACGAGGATGGCCAGGTCCTGGGCCGCATCACCGTGGACGATTTCATGGATGTGATCCGCGAGGAGGCCGAGCACCAGTTCATGGGGCAGGCCGGCCTCTCGGAGGACTCGGACATGTTCGCCCCGGTCCTCCTGAGCGCCCGGCGCCGCGCCCTGTGGCTGGGGATCAACCTGCTCACGGCCTTCCTCGCCGCCTGGGTGTTCGGGCCGTTCGAGGCGACCATAGCGCAGGTCGTCGCGCTGGCGGTGGTTATGCCCATCGTCGCCAGCATGGGGGGATCGCCGGGACCCAGACCCTGACCCTGGCGGTGCGCGGCATCGCCCTGGGGCAGCTCTCCGGCCAGAACGCCCCCTCGCTGGTGGCCCGTGAACTGGCGGTGGGGGCCATCAACGGCCTCATCTGGGCCGCCGTGGTGGCGGGGGTTGCCTGGGTCTGGTTCGGCAGCCCAGGGATCGCCGCCATCATCGCAACGGCCATGGTCATCAACCTGGTCATGGCGGCCCTCTCCGGGGCCGTGCTCCCGGTACTCCTGGAGCGTGTCGGCATAGACCCGGCACTGGCAGGCGGGGTCATCCTCACCACCGTCACGGTCGTGACCGGATTCCTGGCCTTCCTGGGGTTGGCGACCTTGTACCTGATCTAAGCCGGGATCTGAGTCGGGGTCTGAATCGTGCGGGTCATGGCTTCGGATGCCGGGACCTCTGGGTCCAGGCCCAGTCAACGCGGGAAAAGGGCGCCGACCGTTGGCGGGCCGGCGCCTCTGTGCCTATTTGGGAATCGCCGGCTGCTCCCAGGGTTCTTCGCTGTTCAGGGCCGTGAGGAAGGCCACGAGCTGGCCAATCTCCGCATCCGAGAGTTGGCTGTCGTCCAGCACTTCGGATTTCTTTGGGTCTGCGCCGCCGCCGCCGGCCATGTAGCGCACTGCGGCCTCGAGGGTCGCGGCGCTGCCGTCGTGGAAGTAGGGGGCGCCGCGGGCGACGGAGCGCAGGCTCGGCGTCTTGAAGGCGCTGCGATCCACTTCGTTCGAGGTGATCTTGAAGCGGCCGACGTCCGGGTTGCTCTTGCCATACTCGAGACCGATGTTGAAGAAGGTGCTGTTCCCGTAAAACGGCGGCGCGTGACAGGCGGCGCAGCCGGCCTTGCCGGTGAAGAGCGCATGTCCGGCGACGGCGTCCGCGTTCACCGCGGCGCCATCCCCCATCTCATAGCGATCCCAGGGCGAATGGTCGCTGACCTTGGTGCGCAGATAGGCGGCCAGGGCCTTGACGATGGTGTCCGGGGTCGGCGGGCCGCCAAACACCTTCTGGAACTGCGCCGCATACTCCGGAACGGCCGCGATGATCGGCGTCACCAGGGCCGGGTCGCCGTTGATCTGCGCCTTCCAGGCGGCAAGCACCTGCGCCTCCAGGGTCGGCGCACGGCCATCCCAGTACCACAGGGTCTGGTAGCCGACGTTGTAGAGCGACGGGGTATGGCGGGTGTTGAGGGTGCCGTTGTCCTTCGGCGA
>JBFYWS010000083.1:0-2869 GCA_041310935.1 Desulfobacteraceae bacterium
AATCGAATGATGAGAGGGAGTTGCTGTCGATCTTCGGACCGACTGCAAAAGAGCTGATATCTTCGGGAGACCCTGTCAGGGACAAAACGCAGCGGGAGAAGTTTGTCGGTGATTATGACCGGAAGAACAGCATCACGCAGGAAGGCGCCAAGACAGTCCTGGTCATCGGGGAGAAGGATTGGCCCTTTCCGATCCCTTTGGTGAAAAAGGCAGACCAGTGGATTTTCGATACAAAGGCGGGGAAGGAGGAGATCCTGAACCGCAGGATCGGGGAGAACGAGTTAAGCACGGTGCAGACGCTGCTTGCCGTGGTCGATGCGCAGCGTGAATACGCGATGAATGACCGTGACAACGACGGGCTCCTCGAATATGCAGAGAAATTCCGGAGCGATCCCGGCAAGCAGAATGGCCTCTATTGGGAGACAAAGGAAGGCGAGCAGCCGAGCCCCCTGGGTGAGCTCGTGGCCGATGCACGGTCCGAGGGGTATACCCGGGCCGGAACGAAGCAGACCCCCATACCCTTTCACGGCTACTATTTCAGGATGCTGATGAAGCAGGGGAAACATGCCGCCGGCGGGGCATTTGACTACGTCGTGAAAAAAAATATGATCGGCGGGTTTGCCGTGGTTGCCTATCCGGCCGTATATGGCACCTCCGGTGTCATGACATTTGTGGTGAACTACGCAGGGGTGGTTTACGAGAAGGACCTCGGCAAATACACCGCAAAGACCGCAAAGGCGATGACGTCGTTCGATCCCGATCAGACCTGGAAGAAGGTCGAATAAAGCATCCCCGTCCCAAGGGCGGGGATGCTTTATTTACTCATACCAACCAAACCGGGGGCCTTTGGCTCATCCAGCCATCGGCCCCCGGTCTTGTTAGTAAGGCAGTATTTGCCAATAAAGAGCAGGCGGCACCTCTCAGGGAGGTAAAAGATGGGGGGACGACCGGCTGGACCGGTCGCGATTCTCACGCCGGCCGGCAGCCGAGGCTCAATCGCCGAAAGAGATCCCGAGGTCCCGCACGGTGAGCACGGTGTCGCACTCCAACGGGACCGTTTTCATCCGGCTGATGCTCGCGGCCAGCGGCACGTAGTTGACCACCGGCGGGTCCAGCGCCACCATGATGCCGGAGCGACCCTCGGCCAGTGCCCTGACGGCGGCCGCCCCGAAGCGCAGCGAAATGAGGCGGTCCTGCGAGGTGGGCATGCCGCCCCGCAACAGGTGCCCGAGCACCACGACCCGCGTCTCCTTGCCGGTCAGCTTCTCCAGCTCTGCGCTGACCTTGTGGCCGATCCCCCCGAGCCGCTCCACTTTCCCGGCGGATTTTTCTTCCAAAACGGCACGGCCGCCGTCTTTCGGCGTCGCACCCTCGGCCACCACGATGATCGAAAAATGCCTCCGATTGCGCTCGCGCTCGCGCACTTTATCGACGACCTTGCTGATGTCGTAAGGGATCTCGGGGATGAGGATGGCGTCGGCCGAGGCGGCCAGGCCGGCGTGCAGGGCGATCCAGCCGGCATAGCGGCCCATGACCTCGACCACCAGAACGCGCTGGTGGGACTCGGCCGTGGAGTGCAGGCGGTCGATGCACTCGGTGGCAAAATGCACGGCCGTGTCGAAACCAAAGGTGACCACCGTGCGGTCGAGATCGTTGTCGATCGTCTTGGGCACCCCGACCACGCTCAGGCCCTTGCGGTAGAGCTCGTGCGCGATCTGAAGCGACCCGTCGCCGCCGATGGAGATCAGGTCATCGATGCGGTGCTTCCGGAAGAGTGCGACGAGTTCATCCGACCGGTCGATCTCTTTGACCTGACCGTCCAGGCCTTTCACCGGGTAGCGCAGCGGGTTGCCGCGGTTGGTGGTGCCGAGGATGGTCCCACCGAGATGCGTGAGGCCCCGGACGGACGTGCGGTCGAGGGCGATCAGCCCTCCCTCCGGGTAGTCTTCCGGCGCCAGCAGGCCGTTGTAACCGTCCCGGATCCCCACGCACCCCCAGCCCCGGTTCAGGGCCGAGAGTACGATCGCCCGGATAACGGCGTTCAACCCGGGCGCATCCCCTCCACCGGTCGATATGGCGATGCGTTTAGATGTCATCGTAAAACGTTTTCTCTATGTCACACATCATTTTCCATGGGAGCGGCATCTCATGGCCGCCGTAGCTTTCGGCGAAGGCTGGCTGCCGCGATCGATTCTGATCCTCTCGCGGCTGGAAACCGCTCTCACAAAACATGTCAATGCACCGCATGGCGCGCATCACCGGCCTGCAGCGTGGTTTTACTTCCAGCGGAACGCGACACCGCCCATCCCCAGCAGCGCCTCCTGGGTGTAGAAGTCGATATTGGCGTCGGTGACCGAGTAAGCACCGGTCACGAAGAACTGCATCGGCTCGCTGCCGAAGAGCTTCCAGCCCCAGGGGTTCTTGTAATAAACGGTGGCAGAGACACCGTAGCGGTCATCGTCGCGGGTCTTGCCGTAAATCGGGTTGCTCTTATCGTACTCTGCCGCCCCGACCGAGCCGTTGAGCACCAGGGTGATCGGGTCCCCGAGATAGGTGTAGTTCAGTTTCAGGTCGAGGCCGGTGTTGGCCATGGCCTCGCCGTCCAGGTCGTCGTAGCTCAGCGCGATCTCGGGGGTGAGCCGGTGCTTTTCGGCAAGTGTGAACTGGTAGGCGGCCGAAACCTTGTGGACGACACCGTTGCGGTCCAGACGGTCCCGATCGGAGTTGGTCAGCGCAAGAATGGAGTCGCCGCTTTTCTCGCTGCCGATGTCGATTTTTCGAATGGAGTACTCCAGCTCCAGGTTGGAGCCGAACATCTTGTCCCAGGTGAACTGGGCCCCCATGTTCTTCCGGTCGGTGTCATCCCGGT
>JBFYWS010000115.1:0-10408 GCA_041310935.1 Desulfobacteraceae bacterium
TGGTCTCTGTAGCCGAGCTTAGGTGTTGGACGCCTCAAAGATGCTCTGAATGGATGCATCCAGCAGAGCGTTGAACTCTGTATCGGATTGCTGAGCCGATAGTCCCTCTACCAGCGCTCGCGAAAAGCTCGCCATGATGCCATGATTTCTGCGCAGGCGGTTGTTGGCTTCTTCCCGCGCATAACCGCCCGACAGCGCAGCCACCCTCACGACATTGGGATGACTGACGCAATCGGCGTATAAATCGTCTTGCTCCGGTAGGGTGAGCTTGAGCATCACCAGCTGACCCCCTGGCAATTCGCTGAGCTTTTCCAGGATGGCCGCTGTGAGCAACGCTTCGGCCTTGGCTTTTTCAGGGCAGTGAATATCCACTTCCGGCTCGATGATCGGCACAAGGCCCGCAGCGATAATCTGCCGGGCTGCTTCGAACTGCTGGGTCGTGATTTCGTTGATGCCCACTGCGGTGGCTTGCTTGATGAGCGAGCGCATCTTGGTTCCGAATATGCGCTTCGCTTTGGCCCTGTCGAGCAGCGCAGGCAGCTTGGGCATCGCCTTCATCAACTGAACACCGTTCTTCTCCGCCCCAAGGCCTTTGTCCACTTTCAGAAAAGGCACAATACGTTTCACATTCCAAAGATAGTCCGCGGCAGGCTGCCCCTCGATGTCCCTGTCCACGGTGTTTTCAAACAGGATGGCGGCAAGAATCCGCTCGCCGGTGAAGCTGGGGCTGTTAATGATGCGCGTGCGCATCTGATGCACGATCGCAAACATCTCATTCTCGTTGGACCAGGCATCTTCCCTGATTCCGTAAAGACCCAGCGCCTTCGGCGTGCTGCCGCCGCTTTGATCCAGCGCCGCAATGAAACCCGAATGTGTTTTCATTTTCTGCAGTTGTTGTTTGAAGTTGCTCATCTTGGTCACTCCTCCTTCAATGGCATAGCACTTCTACTCCAGATGCTGGTATGTTTCCGAGAAGTGCACATGCGAATATTTTCAAACAAGAGACACAACGCTTCTTACGACCCGCCCTATTTATCCCGCAGAATTTTCCATAATAAAACCATTGAAAATGACATGTCTGCAGAAGCTTAATGTCAATGAGGTCCGGCAAGTTTCGTGAGCGGAACATGCCATTTAAACATCGCACCGAAACATCCTTTGATAAATGCATATAGGGTTTAAAAATTAGGCTGTTAGGAATTATGCTTTTGGCACTCACTGCAAACGCCGAAAAAATCAACCCGAAGAGTCAGAATCTTAAAACCGGTTTTTTCAGCAACCTCTTTTGTCAGGTCTTTCGGGCTACTCAAATCCGGATCTATAATTTTTTTACACTGCATGCAAATCACATGTGGGTGAGGGTATGGCTTGTTGCCGTCATAGCGGTTACTGCCATCCGGAAAGCTAATCTCTATCAGTTCGTTGATCCGCTTGAGCAGGGCTACAGTCTTATAAATTGTGGCAAGGCTGGTAGTAGGGAACTCTGCCCTAACGATCTCGTAGATCCCTTCGACGGAAGGATGCCCCTCACTTACGGCGAGCACCTTTAGCACAGCCAACCGTTGAGGAGTGATCCGGAAATCGTGATCCCTCAGCTTGGAAAGCATCTTTTCTAAACGCTGGTTAACCCGGACCGAATCGAATCGTTTTTTCATAAGAAACAACAGAATGATATTTATTGGTAACTATGCGAGACGCAACTCGGCAATCGATGCACGGGCCCATCCCCCGCTGATATCCGGAAAAATGATTATTTCCAGCACCCTCAACCCGACAAGATCTACTTCATAGTCTTCGGTTTCGCGGATATTATCCGGGGGGCTGAAGTTGTACTGCTGACGCACAATTTCCCGGGACGAGCGACCACCGTCGGAGGACCACCGCAGAACGAATTCTTGCGTGCGCTGCTGCTTATCTTCGTGAAACACTATATGAACATGCTTGACCCGCAACGGCTTGTCAAACAACAGGCGGACTGTCTGCTGACCGGGCTCTGACGCCCTCCATCCCGATCCCCAGCCAGGGGTCAAAGCCGATTCGATCGGGTGTGACGCATCCTCGGACGTGAGCTCCGCCTGAGCTGAGTTCTCCAAGTCCATCCAGTCTTCCTCGGGGGGTATGATACCTTGAGTGCCCTGAGTAATTATACGCTTACGCATTTGATTGCCTCCTATAGCTTTTAGCGCTATTTCCGGCTGGGTCGAAGCATGGAAGCATCGCCGTGTCCACTATTTCCCCTTGGACCGCGAGTTCAGGAGCATCTTCTGGAGTGCTCGAAGACGGCACCGCCCTCGATGGCTGCCGGCTCCTTGCCGGAGGCGATCCGGTGGAAGCGCTCCGATCATCAAAGAGATGATCGAGGATTATCTGCTGTTTCTTAAAAAGGCCAGGGCCTCCTCCAGCCGCCCCCAGGCCTTCTGGATCAGCGCCTGGTTGCCGTAGGTTATCATTGAAGAAAGTTAATTACTCTTCGATCTCGATAGCCTGCGGCACGCACTCCCGCGCCGCTTGGCCCACCAGTTCGTGATACTGTTCCGGTATCACGTCGAATTTGACAATGGCCAACAGTTGGTCTTCATCGTATTCGAAGACTTCCGGACAAAGCTTGTTGCAGTTGCGGTCCCCCATGCATTGCTTGTTTATGCGAACCTTCATTGAATCCTCCTTTGGTTCTTTGGCTGCCGGTTCATCGGCCCAATACCCCTTTCAAGTGCTGGCACTGTTTTTTACGTTTTTTGAATCGATTTCTTCAGTTGTTTGTAGCCGATGAAAACAATGACGACACCGATTAAAGCAAGCGCCGCTCCCGTGGCAAGCGATGCCATGACGGGGGTCATATAAAAGGTGAGTTCGATGATCAATGCAGCGCAAAGAGACATGAATGCTGCAAAACTGATGATCGCTCCTGCTGCGACTGTAACAACTCCGCTGCGAACCACTCTCACCTTTTCGCGAATTCTTTGGATCACAAGCTCAATTTCGTCGTGAAATACCGCGGCTGGGTTGTTGGCAAGCTGTCCCAACAGTTCAGTGAAGGATTCGCGTTGTGTTGTAGGGCCCTTGTTTACCGCCTTGTTGTTCATTAGTAGAAACAGCCCCCTTACCTGCGTCGCAAAATTGCTCAGATAATCAGGCCGACGGCCCCTGCTATCAAGAGGCTGCGCCCCGGGCTCTGCATAACGTATTCTTTGACCTGGGCCTCTGTCTGCTCATAGTCGAATTGCCGCACGTATTCGGCTGATTGGTCCAACCACTCGGATGCCTGCTTTCCGTACTGAGCCATGCCGCATTGCGCGTCATGTATTGCCACTTTTTCGCTCAGAGCCTCAGCAGCTTTATGCAACTTGTCAGCAATAATATTTTTGACATTCTCAAAGCCTTTTGACTTGCCGGAACCTTGGAACCCTGTCGCGGTTTCACCAGTTTTTTCAACTGTCGAATTGTTGATTCCCATAGTTCACCTCAAAAAAAGTTAAAGGGCATTGATTGCCAGCAATTACGAAGCCACCAAGGCTTTATTTTAACAGCACCGAATACCCGTCGGTCATTTCTTCACAACCAGACTATTCTTTACGAATTTGACTCCGCTGACTCCTTTGGCGATTTCACCCGCTTTATCGACCGTCATCTGGGAATCAACTAAGCCACTCAGTTGGACGTTTCCCTTGTTAGTTTCTACAGCGATGTCGAATGACTTGAGAATATCATCAGCGGCAAGCAGGGACTTTACCTTCGTCGTGATGACCGAATCGTCAACGTATTCACCTGCGCGCTCCTGTTTGGACGGTGAATCACAAGCCACAAAGATAGCGAGCAGCATCATAAAAAGAAGACAGTGGATAAACATATTTCTATTTTTCATAGCAGTTACTCCTTTTAATGGTTTCTGGTGAGTTAGTTGATTACAAGACCTTTTCAACTGATATAGTTTCTGTAATTTGAAAAGCGCTCCCGCGGCTTCAGATTACCTCCTTTTCAAATGCCTCATTTTTCTCCTTTTAGATCTTCGTGCTCCTTTTCAGAGCCATCCACGGCAGTCCTAAAGCCTTTGATGGCTTTTCCCGGGGAGTTCCCTATGTCCGGTAGTTTTCCGGCACCGAAGATGACCAAAATGATCACAAAAATAATAATGACTTCAGGCAGGCCGATTCCAAACATCTTCGTTCTCCTGAGTTTTTAAGGGTTATTCTGGCAGGCGATCGTTTACTCTAAAGCCGTTACGGCAATCGACCGATATAATCCTTGCGATAATTGCGTAACATCCCAATCTCATTTTTCAACTCGCCACGCATTTAAACGGTTGATTCATATTTCTTACGCCGTCTGCCAATACGGAGAAAAAAGCCCTTAAATAGCCGCCATCAAGAAATGACTGCTAAGAAGTCAGCTGGGAATTTCCCGGAGATAACTGGGAGGCGCTATTGCCGGTGAACACAATTTTGGCGGAATGACCATTAAGAGAACGCATAAACTTGTGAAAAATATCCAGGCCAAAAGGGTGTATGGTTTTTAGGCTATTCGTGTAAATGTATAGCTTTACTCCGTCTTCGGGCAATTTCTTTATGGCATAGATTAGTTCATGTGCCGATGTGCCGTCAAAGTCGCCCGCCAATTTCAAGCCAAAACCGTCGCTGTTTCTATCGACCGCTATTCCGAAAATCGTCTGGGCCAGCTCCTTGCGCTTCTCAGCAAGAACCTTCATTCGTATGATGACCAGGATCACGCAAATTTTAATAGCAAATGGCCTGCCAAAATCCGGGAAAAGGCAAGAGGTTGGGATCATGCTTTAATAACGCGGGATTAGTTCAGTGGGAGAGCAGCGTAGAGAAGGGTGAGGCGATCTGTTTGGCCTCAATATTTGGTGGAACCTCAATAAACTGAGGGAGCCTTTGAGGATAGCCGAGCAGTTTAATCCGAGTCCTCGACCTCCGGCCGGAGTATCCGGAGCTTATGCATCCTCGCTCTCAAGGTACTGGGGTGGAGGCCTAAGATCGCTGCGGCCCCGTCCTTTCCCTCGATGCGCCATTGGGTTTCCGAAAGGATTTTAAGGATTTGATTTCGCTCCACCTCTTCCAAGGTTCTGATGGCGGATGAGATGGGAAAGGATGAAATATCCAGTTTGTCCGCGAGCTGCAAGACCGGCCCGGGGCACAGGATCACGGCCCGTTCAATGATGCTTTCGAGCTCCCGGACGTTCCCGGGCCACGGGTAATCCACAGGAGGGTCTTCATCGTCTTCTTCTGGACCGACGTGATCTGTTTGCCCAATTTCCTGGAATAACGCTCTATGAAGGTCTGGGCCAACAGCGGGATGTCCTCTTGCCGCTGCCGCAGTGGAGGGACCGTGATGGGGAAGACGTTGAGCCGATAGTAAAGGTCCTGCCGAAAACGGCCGCCGCGGACCTCTCCCTCGAGGTCTCGATTGGTCGTCGCCACGACCCGCACATCGACTTTCGTGGTCTGGGACGAGCCCAGGCGCTCGAACTCGCCATGCTGAATCACCCGCAGCAGCTTTGCCTGCAACTCCAGCGGCAGCTCCCCAATCTCGTCCAGGCAAAGGGTGGAACCTTGGGCGATTTCGAACCGACCGACCCGCCGGGCATCGGCCCCTTTAAACGCCCCCTTCTCACGGCCGAACAATTCGCTTTCAATTAAATTAGCCGGCAAGGCAGCACAGTTGACCGTGATCAATGGCCGTTCTTTACGGGGACTCATGTTGTGGATGGCGGCAGCGATCAACTCCTTTCCCGTATACGCCATTATCACGAACAGATAGGAAACAGTTGCGGAAGATTGGGGGAGATCAGACTCCGTTTACTATTAGCCTTGGATTGAGCCTGTATGCCGGCAATAAAACCTGGTTCAAAAAACTGGCCGGCTGGCTCCATGCCGAGCTGGGATTGCTCGTGCGGGTTCCTTAGATTTGAAAAATATCCATAGCTTCCAGAACCAACTAAAATCAGGGCTTCGCTGTCACAAACACATCGTTCTTGAAAGTCGAGTTTGCGGTGATATTCTCAACGACCAAGCTCAGCAGCGGCGGGGGCCGAGTGAACTACATGTCTGGGAAAGCCTACATGCCCCCGCCGTCTGCTGCAGCGCCTGGTTCGGCGTGTCGTTTCACGTCACCTCGAACGCTCGTTGTACAAGGCCAAATCGCGCTATGGCTGCGGGCTTCGGACTGCGATGCGCTGCATCGCCTTGACCATTTCTACCACGGCCACGGGCGCCAGAGAACAGGCTGCGATCATTCCCCAGTCCGAAGCGGAGGGCGGGACGGTGTGTAGCACCTGCTGCAATAGCGGCACATAGACTGCTGCGGCTTGGAGAATAAGACAAATCGCCACCGCGGCCCACAGCCACACATTAGTGAACAACCGGCTGGTGAACACCGACCGCTTCTGGGACCGCGCGCTAAAGGCGTGGAAGACTTGGGCCAAGGCCAGCGTCATGAACGCCATTGTGGTCGCCTTGCGCAAGCCATCGCCCTCGGTCCCGTGCCCGTGCATACCAAGACCAAAGGCGAGGAGAGAGACCCCGGCGAGCAGCAGCCCTTGCCAGACGATCAGGCCGATGAATCGTGGAGTGAGAAGAGACTCTTTCGGGTCGCGAGGTGGGCGCTTCATCATGTCGGAACCCGACGGCTCCAGCGCCAAGGCGAAGGCGGGGAAGATGTCGGTAATTAAGTTGAGCCACAAGATTTGGAGGGCCACCAGCGGTAGAGGCCAGCCGATCATGAAGGCGATGAACACCGTTAGGATTTCTGAAAAGTTGCAGGAGAGTAGATAATGGAGGAACCGGATAATGTTTCCGTAAATGATCCGCCCCTGCTCGACGGCACCGACGATGCTGGCGAAGTTATCGTCGGTGATCACCATGTCGGCGTTTTCCTTCGCGATTTCGGTGCCCTTGATGCCCATCGCGATGCCGATGTCCGCCTTCTTCAAGGCCGGGGCGTCGTTCACCCCGTCGCCTGTCATGGCGACAACCTGTCCCTGTTGCTGTAGCGCCTCGACGATCTGCAACTTGTGCTCGGGCGAGACGCGGGCAAACACGGCTGCGTCGGCCACCGCGCGTTTCCAGCCCGCTGCGTCCAGGTTTGTCAACTCGCGACCGTGGACGGTGCGTAAGGGACTTCCATCGAGAGCGCGGTCGATGCCCAGTTGGCGCGCGATCTCGGCGGCCGTCGGTTGCTGGTCGCCGGTGATCATCACGGTCCGAATGCCCGCATCGCGACAGGTGGCGATGGCGGCTTTGGCCTCGTTGCGGAGCGGGTCGCTCATGCCGACCAGGCCGACGAAGATCAACTCCCGAGCAAATTCGCCCTCGTTGTAGCCCTCCGGCAGTTCGCGATACGCCAGGCCGAGAACGCGGAGCGCCGCACCGGCCAACCGCTTGTTCGATTCCTCCCAGTGTTGGCGGTCCTCCGGCGTGAGGGGCGTCACTCCGGCGGCCCGCACATGAGCGATACTCGCCGCCAGCAACGTCCCAGGCGAACCCTTGACAAACGCTATCGTCTGACCTTGCGGCGTACGATGGACGGTGACCATACGCTTGCTGGTGCTGTCGAACGGAACCTCGCTGATACGCGGAAAGTTGGGGGCAAGGACGGTGTGGGTCATCCCCGCCTTTTCCGCCGCAACGATCAAGGCTGCCTCGGTCGGGTCGCCCAGTACGGTCTCTTGGCCATCGGCACGCTCCACTTTGGCGTCGTTGCATAAGGCACCGATGCGGAGAGCCAGACCAAGGTGCTCGTCGGAGCGCGGGTCCACGGGCTTGTCGCCGTCCTGAAACGTACCCTCTGCCGCATACCCCGTGCCGGTCACTTCGATGCGACGTTGGTCCAGCGCGTAGACGCACACGGTCATTTCGTTCTTGGTCAGTGTCCCGGTCTTATCGGTGCAAATGACGGTGGTGCAGCCCAAGGTCTCGACGGCCGGGAGCCGGCGGACGAGCGCGCGCATCCGGGCCATGCGTTGCATCCCTAGCGCCAGCGTCATGGTGGCCACGGCGGGCAGCCCCTCGGGGACGGCGGCAATGGCCAGGGAGAGGCCGATCTCCAGCATGTTCCAGAAGTCGGTGACACCGCGAAGCCAGCCCGCCAGGACGATGACGGCGCACAGCGCCAATACGACCACGATGAGAAGACGACCGAGCTGGGCCAGCTTTTGTTCCAAAGGGGTGGCGCGGGTGGTCGCCTCATCAATCAGGGTGCCGATCTTGCCCACTTCTGTTTGAGCGGCGGTGGCCGTTACCAGCAATCGGCCGCGTCCGTCCGTGATGGTCGTACCCAGGAAGGCCATATTGAGGCGGTCCCCAAGTGCCGCATCCTTGTCCTGGAGCAACTCGGACGTTTTGGTCACTGCGTGCGACTCACCCGTCAGTGCCGCCTCTTCAATTTGCAGACGTGCGCTCTCGACGATGCGGCCGTCGGCGGGCACTCGTGTCCCGGCCGTCAGTAAGACCAGATCGCCCGGCACCAACTCGGCCGCCGGAATCTCGCTCTCCGCACCCTCCCGGATCACATGGGCGACCCGCACCGTCTGTTTTTGCAGTGCGGACAACGCCTGCTCCGCCTTCCATTCGGTCAGGAAGCCGATACCGGCATTGAAGGCTATGACAACCAGGATTGCGACCGCCTCGATGTTTTCGCCCATGGCAAAAGCGATCAATGTGGCCGCGACCAGCAAGGCCACGATGAGGCTACGAAACTGAGCCAAGAGGATGACCAGAGCCGAGCGCTGGTGCGCCTGGACCAAGGTATTGGGGCCATACTGCGAGAGTCTCCGGGCCGCCTCCACCCGAGTCAAGCCAGTCCCAATGTCAGTTCCCAATCGTTGGAAGACCTCGGCTGACGGTAGCGTGAACCACGCCACTGTTTGCGACGAGGCATCATGCCCCTCACCGGGCCACGACCTTGCCGACCGATTGTTGGCATTTGAGTCCGATGTCATAAACGCTCCTTCTGATGTCTTCCGCCGAACGACCAAGCTCACCCGCCGCCGGAAGCGTAGCGAGGAACGAGCGAAGCTGCAGGCGGTCTGGTGCAGCGCCTTGTTAGCCTGCTGTTAGTCGGTTGCGGTCACATTATTTGGAAGGTCGCGACACCAAAATACGCACGTCCGGGTCGGGCAAACCGATGGCGGCGGCTTTGAAAGCCTTGACAATCGCGGCGCGCACGTTGGACGATGTGGAAACGAAATCTGTGCGCCGCGAGTCCGTCCAAAAGCGGGCTTCTAAAATGATGTCGTCCTGCTTCAATTCACGCACACGCACACTCGCCGGTGGTTCATCCAAAACACCGCTTGCTTTCTGTGCTGCTTCGCACACAGTTTCGACAGCAGTTTTTAAGTCGCTGTCGTAGCCTAGAGGCACTTCAATTGTGCCGCGACGAATCGGGCTTTCGGTGTTGTTGGTCACGCGCGAAGTGAAAACTTCGGCGTTGGGCACCAGCACGGCGCGACCATCATAAGTGCGGATTTCCGTCGCACGAAGGTTGATGCGTTCGACACTGCCTTCGGTTTCGCCAATCACAATCTGGTCGCCGATTTCGAACGGCCGCATCGCCAGAATCAAGATTCCCGACACGAAATTGGCGAGAATGTCTTTGAGCGCAAAGCCCAGCGCCACGCCGGTTAAGCCAAGCCCGGTCGCCAACGCTTGCGGATTGAAGCCCAGCGCGCTGGTCGCCACCACCAAGCCAATCGCCCAAACGGTGTAGTAGGCGATTTGCTTGATCAGGTTTTCCACCGTCAGATCCGATACGATGCGGCGGAAGAGTATTCGCATCAGCCATCGCACCAGAGAAGCCACCGCCCAGAAAGAAAGTAGTACCAGCAAACTGGCTAACAAGCGTGGAATAATGGTAATGGCCGATTCGAGCAGGCGCGCAAAGGCGGTTTCCACGCTGGCCTGTGTTTCCGCGCCGAAGCGTCCCCAGGCTGAAAGGCGGCGATTGCCCGCGCGTTCCAGCGCGGCATCTAAGGCACTTTTCCACTGAGCGGCGAGGGCGTCACTGGTCATCAGATTATCGCGCGCATCATCTGGCGTAAGCGTGAGCACAGCGCGGGCGGCGACACTGAACACTCGATTGTCGCCATTCTTCTCAACTTGCACCGGCGCGATAGCGGTGGGCGTTTCCAGAACGCGATTGAGGCGAGTTTCGATCTGGTCAGCCCGTTCACGTGCCTTATCGCGGCTTTCCGCACCGACTTGAAAAAGCGCGCGTCCATCGAAGCGCACGGTCGCGCGATTGTTCTGGGCGTCAAGCGGCGAGCTCATCCATAGTAAACACCACAAACAGGAAACAGCGCGCAGTATTTTAATACTTTTCATTTCATGTGTTGAATTGGTTTCTTGCATCAATCCCATTTTGCTCGAAACTCCGCAACATTAACCTTCTATCGTGG
>JBFYWS010000129.1:0-3264 GCA_041310935.1 Desulfobacteraceae bacterium
GCGGCACCGGTCATGGCCTCGATGCGGCGCACCCCGGCGGCCACGCTGGTCTCCATCACGATCTTGAAAACACCGATGTCACCGGTGCGCTCGGTGTGGGTGCCGCCGCAAAGCTCCTGGCTGAAGTCGGCCAGGGAGACCACCCGCACGCGGTCGCCGTATTTTTCCTCGAAGAGGGCCATTGCCCCCGATTTGAGAGCCTCCTCGGCCGCCATCTCCACCGTCTGGGCCGCCAGGTTTTCGCGGATTTGGTCGTTGACCAGGGTTTCGATGCGGTCCAGGGCTGCGGGGTCCACCTGGGAGAAGTGGGTGAAGTCGAAGCGCAGGCGATCGGCCGCCACCAGCGAGCCGGCCTGCCGGACGTGGTCGCCCAGGACCTGGCGCAAAATGGCGTGCAGAATATGGGTCGCCGTGTGGTTGCGCGCCGTGGCGCGACGGCTTTCGCCGTCCACCGTCAGGGTCACCGCGGCCCCCTTGGCCAAGGTGCCGGAGGTGATTTGGCCCTTGTGGATGATCACCCCGGTGGGGTCTTTGACGGTGGCGTTGACGACCATCTCCAGTTGCGGCGCGGTAATTTTGCCCTGGTCGCCGACCTGGCCACCCGATTCGCCGTAAAACGGGGTCTCGCTGGCAACCACCTCGACGGTTTCACCCGTCCGGGCGCTTTGGACTTCCTCGCCGTCGCGCACGATCAGCAGCACCCGTGCGTCGCACGAAAGCCTGTCGTAGCCCACGAAGCGCGGGGTGATGCCCTGGGCCGAGAGGCCGCGGTAGGCCGCGCTGATCTTGGTGAAGGCGGTCACCGAGCGCGACTTTTCGCGCTGCTTGGCCATCTCGTGCTCGAAGGCCTCCATATCCAGGGTCATGCCCTGGTCGCGGACCACGTCGCGCACGATGTCTACGGGAAAGCCGAAGGTGTCGTAGAGCTTGAAGATCACCTCACCGGGGACGCTGTCGACCCCCTTGACGCGCAGCTCGGCGAGGGTGTCGTTGAGGAGCTTCAGGCCGTGGTCCAGGGTTTCGGAAAAGCGCAGCTCCTCGTTGGCGATGACGTTGGTGATAAACGCGCGGGCCTCGCCCAGCTCGGGGTAGGCGGCCTTCATGATGTCGAAGACCACCCCGGCGGTTTCGTGCAGAAACGGTTTGAGCAGCCCGATGTTGCGGCCGTAGCGGATCGCCCGGCGCATGATGCGCCGCAGCACGTAGCCGCGGCCCTCGTTGGAGGGCAGGACCCCGTCGCCGATCAGGAAGGCGGTGGCCCGGCTGTGGTCGGCGATGACCTTCATCGCCACATCGGCCTCGGCCGAGGTGCCCAACTGTCCGGCGGTCAGCTCCTCGACCTTGCGGATGATGGGCAGGAGCAGGTCGGTCTCGTAGTTGGAGGGGGTGTTTTGCAGGATCGAGACGATCCGCTCCAGCCCCATGCCGGTGTCGATGCTGGGTTTGGGCAGGGGGGTCAGGCTGCCGTCGGCGTCCCGGTTGAACTGCATGAAGACCAGGTTCCAGATTTCCAGAAACCGGTCGCACTCGCACCCCAGCTTACAGTCCGGCTTCCCGCAGCCGTGGGCCGCGCCCCGGTCGATGTGGATCTCGGAGCAGGGGCCGCAGGGACCGGTGTCCCCCATGGCCCAGAAATTGTCCTTTTCACCAAAGCGCAGGATCCGCTCCGCCGGCACGCCGATCTGACGATGCCAGATGTCAAAGGCTTCGTCGTCGTCGAGATAGATGGAAACCCACAGCTTGTCGACGGGCAGGCGGTAGCCGTTGGTGAGCAGATCCCAGGCAAAGGCGATGGCCTTCTCCTTGAAGTAGTCCATGAAGGAGAAATTGCCCAGCATCTCGAAGAAGGTGTGATGCCGGGCGGTGTAGCCCACGTTTTCAAGATCGTTGTGCTTGCCGCCGGCCCGCACGCATTTCTGCGAGGTGACGGCGCGCACGTAATCCCGTTTTTCCTCCCCGAGAAAGGTGCGCTTGAACTGGACCATACCCGCATTGGTGAAGAGCAGGGTGGGGTCGTCCTGGGGGACCAGGGAAGAGCTGCGCACCACCCGGTGCTGGTGTTTGGCGAAATAATCCAGAAAAAGTTTGCGTGCCTCGTTGCCTGTCATGGGTTGCTCCGTTGCTGGTGTCGTTGTGTTTCAGGGGCCCGGGGTGGCTCTCACCCGGACCGCTTGCCCCCGCGGCGGCCGGCAAGGCCGGATCAGACGGCCGCCGGTGCGGCATCGGTCGCCGCGGGCGCCGGCGCCAGCAATCCCATGGCGGTTTTGACCCGGGTCTGGATGGTGTGGAAGATGTCGGGGTTGTCCTGCATGAAGCGTTTGACGTTCTCCCGGCCCTGGCCGATGCGCTCCCCTTCAAAGGAATACCAGGCGCCGCTTTTTTCGATAATCTCGGTGGTCACCCCCATGTCCAGGAGGTCGCCGGTCTGGGAGATGCCTTCGCCGTACATGATGTCGAACTCCGCTTCCTTGAAGGGCGGGGCCATCTTGTTTTTGACGACCCGCACCTTGGTGCGGTTGCCGATTACTTCCTGGCCGTCCTTGATGGCGCCGGTGCGTCGGATGTCCATGCGCACCGAGGCGTAGAATTTGAGCGCGTTGCCCCCGGTGGTGGTTTCCGGGTTGCCGAACATCACCCCGATTTTCATGCGGATCTGGTTGATGAAAATAACGGCCGTGTTGGTTTTGCCGATGGTGCCGGTCAGTTTGCGGAGGGCCTGGCTCATCAACCGGGCCTGGAGGCCCATGTGGGCATCGCCCATTTCACCTTCGATTTCAGCCCGCGGTACCAGCGCCGCCACGGAATCGATCACCAGGATGTCGATGGCGCCGCTGCGCACCAGCATGTCGGCGATTTCCAACGCCTGCTCCCCGGTATCTGGTTGGGAGACCAGCAGTTCGTCGCAGTTGACCCCCAGCTTGCGGGCATAGACGGTGTCCAGGGCGTGCTCGGCATCGATGAAGGCGGCGATCCCGCCCAGTTTCTGGGCCTCGGCGACGGCGTGCAGGGCCAGGCTGGTTTTGCCCGAAGATTCCGGGCCGAAGATTTCAGTCACGCGCCCTCGGGGGATCCCGCCGATGCCCAGGGCCCGGTCAAGGGCCAATGAACCGGTGGAAATGGTGGGAACGTCGACGATCGGGCGGCTGCCCAGCCTCATGATCGATCCCTTGCCGAACTGGCGTTCGATCTGGCTGATGGCGGACTCCACCGCCTTTTCCTTCTCCTGGGTGTCTTTCATGTTGCCTCCTGGTCGGTTAAACGCAT
>JBFYWS010000162.1:0-4651 GCA_041310935.1 Desulfobacteraceae bacterium
GGTCCTAAAGCGAATAACGTATGCCATGGGTTTGAGCACCTTTAACGTTTGAATTGCACGACCCGAGCAAGCCGCAGGCAATAGGGAATCCGCTTAAATATTCGACAAGGGGTCCTAATGCATTGCTCAGTTGCGTCGTGAGGCGGTGTCGGCCGGAGCGTCTTTATCGGCGTTCTTCAGGTTATTATTGACAATAATTGTTTATCATCAAGATGGCCGCTTTTAAAATCTAAAATCACTTTGATCACCAGCTTGAACGCTATTTTACAGTTGTTATATTAACCCCAGCTTTTGAAAAAAGCCAACCTTGACCCAAGAGTGCCAGCGGCGTTATAGAAATACTCTGATCATAGCGGTTTGAAGCTGCGGTTTTTCCTGCTCCGTCTTCTTCCAAAAATCCTTTTTCAAATTTTCCTTCTTCTGGTTTTCTTCCCCGTCTTCTTCCCAAGATTTTGTTCCGCCCTGACCGCTCATTCCGGTAGCATCGGCCAAAGGAGATTGTCGGCCGATGTCAGGGATAATCCGAATAAAATGTCCTCATTGCCAGCAGTTGTTCATCCCCGATGCCCGCAACGCCACCCGTCAGCGGTACTGCGCAAAGCCCATCTGCCGCAAGCATAGCAAGGCCGAAAGCCAGAGCCGATGGCTGCAAAAGCCGGAGAACCGCGACTACTTCCGCGGCCCGGAACATGTGCTGCGGGTTCAGCGCTGGCGAAAGGCCAACCCCGGCTACTGGCGAAGGGCCAAAGGCAGCCGCGTTGCGTTACAAGATCCCTTAATCGCCCAAGTAGCTGTAAACGATACCAATAGTCACCAAGCCGAAAAAGGTGCGTTACAAGATGCCTTGATCATGCAACCCGCTGTTATGGTTGGCCTAATCGCTCAACTGACCGGCCTTGCGTTACAAGATGACATCGCCAGGGCCGCCCGGCGTATGCAACAATTGAGACGCTAAAGGGGACGCTGTTAGGTTTTTAAGTTACAAATCGGAATCCTCCTGCCGCTGCTATTCTTCAGCCACGGGGAACGGAGTCACTTACAGAATTTCCCCTAATCGCTCCAAAAAGTGATCGCTATCGGCATCGTTTCGGAATACCGCGCCTCTTTCGATGTCCCTCGCCAAGACATGATGCAGGGCACCGACAGCGTCGATTCGGGATCTCCTTGGCATGAGGCACCATTACCATTTCCGACCCTCGATAGTAAACTTAATAACCTAACAGCGTCCCCTTTATCCCCATAATCGAGATGCGAGCCCTTAAGCTCCTACATCGGCGGCTTCAAGTCAATGCGGATCAGATCGGCGAGGACCGCATCCGTCGGCCTTCCGGCTTCAAGTCCCGTCGCCTTTTCCATGCCGGCCTGAACCCCCGTCGCACTTCGGGTCTTGGAGGTCGATCTCGACGGATACGCTTTTTACCCGCACCTGCTTGACGTCGGGATCCTTTAGCCCCAGGCAACCGAGCAGCTTTTCGGCGGACTCCTCACACTTCCTTGCGGGCGGCTGGCCCGGGCACGCCGGCGTTATCAGGGTCGGGTCTCGATCGGGTTGTTGCACCACCACGCCGGGTGTGTCCGTCGCCGACGGGTCCCATGCGACGCTCACGCCATAGCCCCCGTCCCCTCTGTCCTGCACCGGGCCGGTGACCTTGACACCAGCCGCCGGCGACACGGTGAAGCGGTCGCCTCGACCGGGGCCCAGCGGGTTGCCGTAGGAATCGCGGGGGGTGATAACGAGGGTGCCATGCCGGTCCCCCGGCTGATCCGATACGTTTACGAGAGTGACATCGGACCGCTTGGGGTCAATCGCCGGCTCAACGTGGACCGACCAGAACGCCTCGCGGGTGGCGCTGCACCCCTCGCCGAAGGTCGCTACCGCCCTGAACTCGTAGGTTCCCTCAACCCGCGTCAAATCCTTGAGCCGGTGGTTGTAGATGCCATCCGGCTCCATAGCGCCGTCATCATGCGAGCCGTCGTCAAAGAGCGGAACCGTCAGGGTGGAGGTTGGAACCGGCAGCGCGCCGCCGGAGAGACGCGCGATGGACTGGAGCGTGGCGTAGAAACCGCCCACGGCATCGGCCGACGCTGACGGCGGCCGCAGTCCGGCATCGGCGACGAGTTGGCCGAGAGCCACGGTCGGCGCTTTTATTTCGAGTCTCACCTCTGCATGGGGAGCCGTCCCGTTGCCGAAGTGGAGACTGACCAGGGAGTCGAGCGGGTCGCCCGTGTACACACGCCGTGGCCCGCCGAGGTGGACCAGTTTCGGTCCGCCGCTGCAGACCACCAGGAAAAAGTAACGGATGTCCTTCGGCGGCGGCGAGAGCTCGCCTCCGGCGGGCACACGGACGGCGGTGAAGCTCCACGTTCCGTCGCGTTCGCCCTGATGCGGCAGAGGGATTTTCCAGAAGGCCCAGGTCCGGCCGCGGATCGGCCTGATTTTCCTCTCGTTGATCAGATGGCCGCCGGGGGTGCGAATATGCGCCCGCAGCGGAGCCGCGGGATCCTCCCAACCCAGAATGAGGGTGATCTGCTCCTCGCCGCACACGGAGAACTTGTGAGGATCGGATTCGGATTGGCCTGCGCGCAGCCGAAAATCGGGGTCTCCCAGCGCGCCGGATTCAAAAATATTTCCGAACGACAAACCGAAGAACTTTCGAAGTGCGAGGCCGTCGACGGCGCGCGTGAACTGCCCCCGGTGCTGCCGTGCCACGCGGCTCAGAAGCGGCCCATCGATATCGGCGTCAGACCCGAAGCCGATGACGTTCAGCTTGGTCGCACCCAAGGAGCCTTCGATCTCCTCGATCATGGGCAGGGTGTTCTGAAGCCCATCGGTCAGCAGAAGGATCGCACGATCGTTGGTCGATGTCCCGCCGAAGGCCAGGAGCGCGATTCCCACCCCGGCGCCGATGCTGGTGCTGCCGCCTGGGGTGATCGCGCCGATGTCTCCGGCGGTGAACGGAGCCGGGCCGACCAATTCCATCTTCTTGGCGGCTGCCAGGCCCAAGGTGGCCGGAACGGAAGCGGTCGAATTGAAGGTGACCAGGCCCAGGCGGTCGCCGGCTCCTTCGCGAACCAGTTGGACGAAGAGCGACGCGGCGTCTTGGGCCTCCTGGAGCTTGGTGCGGCCGACCGGCGGCACAGGCGACCCCATACTGCCGGAACGGTCAAAGACAATCATGACATCCAGTGGCCGCGCCGGCGCAGGCGGGTTGGCCAGCGCGGCCTTGATGCCGGCGATGGGCGCGTAGGTGACGCTGCACGCACCCGGTTTGGTGCACGAGCCTCCGATGCTGAGCGGTCCCATGACCAGCCGGCTGCTCGTGTCGAACAGCGCCGAACCCGAGCTGCCGCCCGCATAATCGAAGTCGGAAATGGACGATCCTCCTGCATGAACCCCGGCCTGGGTCTTCTTCGCGGCACCGTTCGGGTGATGCATCGAGAAGATCACTTCTCCGCTCATCAGCACGGCATCGCGCATCTCAAGTGGCGCCGGCAGATTACCCGGCGCGGCGTCGAGCCGAACGATCACCCAGTCGGTCGCCACCGACGGCTGCACGCCGGTCGACGGCCCGCCGGAGGCCACCTCCTCGACGACCTTGAAAAACCGCGTGATGTGCCCGGGCGGCCGGCTCCCATCGCAAAGGGTGGCGTAGTCGAAGGTGACCGACGCGCTCCGCAGGTCTTCCCCGCTGGGATCGTTCAGGCAGTGGCGCGCGGTGAGAAACAGATCGGGTGCGATCAGGGTCCCCGAGCAGCTGCTGACGTGCGACCCGGTGGCGGGGTCACGGTGCACTTCGACAATGATCCCCGTCGCTGCAGCTGCCCGGTTCTTGGCGGAGTCCGGCACGGTGGGAAGAGAACAGGCGGCGTTCACGAAGTCGAAGGCGTTGTTGCATTTCAACCGAGTCTCGAAAAAGGGGTCTTGGTAAGGGCTGGTCTGCAGGAAGGGGTCGGGGTTGGATTGACTCCCGCACGGCTGGCCCGCGGCGGCCCCGGGGGAAACGCTCGGCTCGCCCGCGCCGTATTCCAGCAGCCGCGCGCTGCCGGTGCCGCCGGTAATGCGCATCCGGATCGGCGCTGTCGAGGCATCGACGGGGCGAGACCAGAAACTGGCCCCGGAATTTTTGTTGAATACGTCGGTGCCGTATCCCAGCTCGACGGTTAGTTTGGCGGTTGCGGAAAGATTCACATCAACGAAATGCAGAATGACAAAGCGTGGACCGCCCAGCGGGCCGGGGCTGGGGGTAAGGTCCAAGCCGCTCGCCTGGTTGAAGGTCCTGCCATCGGCAACTACGCGTCCAAGATTATGGCTCATGATATCCTCCGTTC
The DNA here is from genome assembly GCA_041310935.1 of Desulfobacteraceae bacterium. Classification (GTDB taxonomy): domain Bacteria; phylum Desulfobacterota; class Desulfobacteria; order Desulfobacterales; family SpSt-501; genus SpSt-501. The sequence goes on from JBFYWS010000162.1 coordinate 4,330, forward strand.
GTTTGGGAAAAGATTCAGCACGAACGAGAAGCTGTCAACAACGGCCCGTCGATGCCTTGTCGCAAGCTGCGGGGAAAGGAACGGCTTCCGGTGGAAAAACTGGGAAAATATCTGTATGGTTGATTATTCGATCCGATCACCGTGAGCCATGGCACCTTCGGTCGGAAAATCTTCTAATCCTTGACCCAGAAGCCTCCGGCCCATTCGAAAGGAATCAAAATGATCAAAGATGCTGAGCCCCCACGCACTCTGGCATGGCCGGCCCCGAATGCCGGTTTTGCCTCGCAGCCGGTCGAACAGCGCTTTACCGCCGGCGCGGCCT
>JBFYWS010000164.1:0-6861 GCA_041310935.1 Desulfobacteraceae bacterium
GTCCTCCAGCCGCTGATCGTCCGCAAATCCGACCCCGGCTTCGAGCTCATCGCCGGAGAGCGCCGCCTGCGGGCCGCCCGCCGGGCCGGGCTCTCCCAGGTCCCGGTCGTGCTCAAGACCGTCAGCGACGACCAGCTGCTCGAACTGTCGCTCGTGGAAAACATCCAGCGCGAGAACCTCAACCCGATCGAGGAGGCCGAGGCCTATCACCGCCTGATTGAGCAGCTGCACCTCACCCAGGACCAGGCGGCCGCACGCGTCGGCAAAAGCCGCTCCGCGGTGGCCAATTTCCTGCGCCTGCGGCAGCTGCCGGAGGAGGTCAAGGCGAGCATCGTCAAGGGCGGCCTCAGCATGGGTCACGCCCGGGCGCTGCTCGGCGCGGAGAACGGGGCCCAGCAGCTGGCGGCCTGGCGGGCGGTGGTCGCCCGGGGGCTTTCAGTGCGGGAGACCGAGGAGCTGGTGCGGCGCCTGAAGGCCGAAAAGAAAAAGCCGCGGGCTTCCATGCATGGCTCAGAGGCCGTGCACCTGGCGAGTCTGTCCGAAGAGCTCTCGCGTCATCTGGGGACCAAGGTCACCATCCGAAAATCGGGAAAACAGGGGCGGGTCGAGATCGAGTTCTACGGCAACGACGACCTGGACCGATTGATAACGCGGCTGCGCCAGATCAAGCTCTGACGACTTTGTAAAAAGGCCAATCTCGGCGTTGCGCTTCATCTCGCTGTCGCTGCGGCGTACTGCAAGTACGCCTCGCGCCACGAGGTTTGCGCGCCTTGACTTTGGCCTTCTTACGAAGTCGTCCAAGCGGAGACTTTTTTCGAAGCCATCAAGCTCTGAGCCCCGCCCGGTTTTATGACGATTCACATCATCATCGACGGCTACAACCTGATCCGCCGGTCGCCGACGCTGAGCCGCCTGGATCGCCAGGAGATCGCCTTAGGCCGTGAGGCCCTCGTCGCCCGACTGGCCGCCTACCGCAAGCTCAAGCCGCACCGCATCACAGTGGTGTTTGACGGCGCCCAGGCCCCCGCGTTCGCCGCGGCCCGGGACCAGGTCAAAGGCATCCGGATCGTCTTTTCCCGCGACGGGGAACTGGCCGACGCCGTCATCGTGCGCATGGCCCGGCAGGAGCGCGAGAAGGCCATCGTGGTGAGTTCGGATGCCGCGGTGGCCCGCGCCGCGGAGACCTGCGGTGCAACGACACTGGACGCCTCCGAGTTCGAGGCCCGTGTCGCCATGGCCGCCGCCCTGGAGGGTGCGGACGTCCCGGAAGAAGAGGGCGCCGCGCGGCGGATCTCGACCCGCAAAAAGGGGGCCGGAAAACGTCTCCCCAAACGAATGCGCCAACATCAGACCAAAACCGCGAAACTGTGACAGCATCGTCCTGGCCCACGCCATGATGGGCGGGATCATCAATGCCTGCTGAATCATGAAAATCGTGATCGCGAAAATGTCGGGCTTCTGCATGGGCGTGCGCCGGGCCGTCGAAACGGTGCTGGATGCGCCGGAGAAGCACCCCGCCCCGATCTGCACCTACGGCCCGCTCATTCACAACCCCCAAGTGTTGGAGTTGCTGCAGGCCAAGGGGATCGCGGCGATCACGGACATCCCCGAAAGGGGTGCCGGCACCGTTCTGATCCGGGCCCATGGTGTACCGCCGGACACCAAAAAGCGGCTGAAGGCGGCCGGTTTCAGCGTCATCGATGCCACCTGCCCGCGGGTGATTCGGGTGCAGTCCATCATCCGCAGGCACGCCCGGCAGGGATTTGCCGTCGTCATCATCGGCGAAAAGGACCACCCGGAGGTCGTCGGCCTGCTGGGCTACGCCGGTAAAAACGGGCATGTGGTCGCCAGCCTCGAGGAGCTCGACACGCTGCCGGTGTTCGAGCAGGCCATCATCGTGGCCCAGACCACCCAGAACATTCGGTTTTACGAGGCGGTGAAGGAGTGGGCCGGCCGCACCCATCCCCATTACAAGATCTTCGAAACCATCTGCGACTCCACCGAAAGCCGCCAGGCGGACGTCCAGCAACTGGCGGAATCGGTGGATGCGGTCGTCGTCGTCGGCGGCCGCGCCAGCGGCAACACCCGGCGCCTCTACGAGATCGCCCGGCAAACCGGGAAGCCCGCCTTCCACGTGGAAACCGAGGCCGATCTGGACCAGATCGATCTGGGCGAACTCGTTGCCGCACGCACCATCGGCATCTCGGCCGGCGCCTCCACCCCGAACTGGGTCATCCGCAAGGTGACAATGGCGCTCGAGACGAAGCTGTTCAAGCGCCGGTCGCGGCGGCACAAGGCCCTGCACGCCCTGCTGCGTGTGAGCCTGCTCACCAACCTCTACGTGTCGCTTGCCGCCGGCGGCCTGTGTTATGCCGTCTGCCAGCTCCAGGCGGTCGCCCAGCATTTCCCGTTTGTGCTGATGGCCTGTCTGTACGTCCAGTCCATGCACATCCTGAACCATCTGACCGGCAGCAAGGCCGACCGCTACAACGACCCGGACCGGGCCAGCTTCTACCAGCGCCGCCAGGCCCCCCTGACCGTCCTGGCCCTGACGTGCGGCGCGGCCGGGCTGCTGATCGCCTTCGCCCAGGGGCTGACGCCTTTTCTCGTCCTGCTGCTCATGAGCCTGATGGGGCTCTCTTACAACCTCTACCTCATCCCGAAGTCGATTTCCGGCTTCATGTACCGGAGAATCCGCGACATCCCGGGTTCCAAAACCATCCTGATCGCCCTGGCCTGGGGGGTGGCGACCGCCGTGCTGCCGCCGCTTTCGTTCTTCGAGTCGTACCGTTGGGCGAACGCGACCGTCTTTGTCTGGACGGCCGGGCTCGTCTTCGTGCGCACCGCGTTCTTCGACATCCTCGACATGCAGGGCGACCGACTGGTCGGCCGGGAAAGCATCCCCATCCTGATCGGGGAGAAAGCCTCCCTGCGCCTGCTGAAAGGCATCCTGGCCGGCCTCGCCGCCGCACTCCCGCTGCTCACCGCGGCCGGGCTGATGACGACCTTCGGGTTCCTGCTGGCCGTCTGCCCGGCGGCGATGTTCGCCATCATCATCGCATACGAAAAAGGCGTGATCCTGCCGGGGCTGCGGCTGGAATTCCTGGTGGAGAGCCACTTGGTGCTGGGGGGGATTCTCGCGCTCGCCTGGAGTCTGGGATCGGGCTGAACCGCTCTTTTCAGCGTGGCATTCGGAATTCAGGTTCCGTGCCGGCGCGCAGGCGCCGGATGTTTTCGGCGTGGCGCAGGAAGATGAAGAGGGCCACGATGACGGCCCCGGTGCAGACGACACCGGCGTGTCCGGTCAGAAAGACCGCGGCGGGCAACACCGCCGCCGCGGCGAGGGAGGCGGCTGACACCCTGCGGCCGACGAAAAAAACGACCAGAAACACCGCCAGAGCGCACGCCACGGCCCAGGGGGAGAGCAGAATGAAGGACCCGACGCCGGTGGCCACACCCTTTCCCCCGCCCCGGAAACGGGTGTACAGTGGGTAAAGATGGCCGCAGAAAGCCAGCAGCGCCGCGGCCGTGGCCCATGTTTCGGCGCCGGCCGCCGGGGCCACAAGCGACCGCGCGAGATAGACCGGGAGCCACCCCTTGAAGGCATCCGCGATCAGGGTGGCCAGCCCCAGCCAGGGACCGGCGACGCGCGCCACGTTGGTGGCGCCGATGTTGCCGCTGCCGCTCCTCCGGACGTCGGTCGCCGCAAAGGCGCGGGTCAACACGAGCCCGCAGGGGATCGAGCCCAACAGGTAGGCCAACACCGCTATCCCGATTTTATAATAAAGTTCCGACGTCACCATGACGGCGCACCCGGGTGGTCTGGGGGCAGACCTTTGGTTTTTCTCTAACGCCTCGACCGCTGGTGGAGGACCCGGTGCGGTTCTACCGATCCGACGTAAGCGCGCTCCGTCGAAATTCGAATATCGAAATTATTTCGGATTTCGTGCTTCGGATTTGGGCTTTAACTGCCGCCGGCCTCCACCGGTTCCTCAACACTAATTAAACGATATGTCTCGAAACTTCAACCCGCCCGCGCGCGGGCATCCCGGAGGGGTGATTCACGATGAAGGCGATTCGAATCCCCATCGAGGAGGTCATCGACCTGCACACCTTCCGGCCGGCGGACATTGCCGACCTGATCGAAGACTACATCGATGCGTGCATCCGGGCGGGCTTGACTTCGGTCCGGATCATCCACGGCAAGGGCACGGGACGTCAGAAGGCGCGCGTCCAGGAACTGCTCCGGCGCCACCCCCGGGTGCGTGCATTCACGGACGCGCCCGGCGAGGCGGGCGGCTGGGGGGCGACGATCGTGGAGTTGGAAAAAAACCTTGCATCATCGGGAAGAGTTCGATAATGTACGAACAGAATAATAGAAGAATATCCGAAAAGGAGCGCAGTGCACCCGATGCGAGCGATCGCCGTCGCCATGGCCAAGGGAGGTGTCGGCAAGACCACCACGGCCGTGAGCCTGGCCGGGGGGCTTGCGGCCCTCGGGCAGCGGGTGCTGCTGGTGGACTGTGACACTCAGAACCAGGTGGCCAGCTTCCTGGGGGTGAAGCCGCCCTACGGGCTTTCCGAGTTTCTGACCGAGAGCACCGACGCCGGTGCGCCCATCTCCCGCAATGACGCCGTGTTCCGCGCCCGGGAGAACCTGTGGATGCTCGCGGGCGGGATCCGGCTCGTGGAGCTGAAGCACTGGCTCGGCGAGCAGCCCCGGGAGGTGCGCCAGACCATCCTCAAACAGAAGCTGGCCCCGCGCCCGGGGAGCATCGATTTCATGATCTTCGACTGCGCGCCCGGTTGGGACGTGCTGAGCGTCAACATCCTGATGGCGGCCACCGAGGTGCTGTGCCCGGTCGCGCTGCAGGGCCCGTCCCTGGCGGGGCTCAAGACCTTTTTCCGCTACCTGCACTCCGCCCAGAAGCTCAATCCCGAGCTGCGCTTGAAATACATCCTGCCGACCCTGTTCGATCGGCGCACCCGCCACAGCCAGGCGATGCTGACCCAACTGGGGCGCCATTTCGCCCGGCAGCTGTGCCCGCCGGTCCACTACACGGTGCGGCTGTGCGAGGCCCCCTTTCACGGACGCACCATTTTCGAATACGACAAAAGCGGCCTGGCCGCCCAAGACTACGACCTGCTGGTGAGGAGGGTTTTGAACGATGCCGACCAGACGCCACCAGATGCCTGACCTCTTCGATGACCATCCGCCCGATCCGGTGGAAGCCGCGACCGGGCGCCGGCAGCCCGCCGAAGGCCTGCGGCCGCCCGGTCGAAAGGCGCCCACCATGCCGGAGGCCAAGCGCAAAGCCGGGTTTTACCTTCCGGATGAACTCCTCGAGCGCTTCAACACCCGCTTCTATGAACTCAAGCTCGCCGGGGCGGCGGTGGGCAACAAGTCCGCCCTGCTCGAGGCGGCCCTGGGGTATGCCCTGGACGATTTAGACCGTGGCGCGGAGAGCCGGATCCTGAAACGGATCGGGCCGGTGGGGCGGCGCCGGTAACCTGCTGCCGCTGGCGGTTTGCCCCGCGCGGGGGTCTCAGCGACGCGCCCGCCACGCGAGCCGCCCGGACGATAGGGATAGATCGGAGGCATTCGCCATGCAAACCAGAATTCCTGCGGTGTTGATGCGCGGGGGAACCAGCAAAAGGAGATCACACCATGGCTAAGATACAGGTCAAGACACCGATCGTCGAGTTGGACGGCGACGAGATGACGCGGATCATCTGGGCGATGATCAAGGAGAAGCTCATCCGGCCCTTCCTGGACGTGAACTTGAAGTACTACGACCTCGGCGTGCAGAAGCGCGACGAAACCGACGACCGCATCACCACCGAGTCGGCCCGCGCGATCCAGCAGTACGGCGTGGGCGTGAAATGCGCCACCATCACCCCGGACGCCGAGCGCGTGGTGGAGTACAAACTCAAGAAAGCCTGGCCCTCCCCCAACGGCCAGATCCGTTCGATCCTCGACGGCACGGTGTTCCGCAAACCCATCCTGGTGAAAAACGTCACCCCGGCCGTGCGCAGCTGGAAGGAGCCCATCATCATCGGCCGGCACGCCTACGGCGACCTGTACCGCGGGGTCGAACTCCTCGTGGAGACACCCGGCAAGGTGGAGATTGTCTACAGCCCCGCGGGGGGAACGGAAACCCGCCTGCTGCTGCACGATTTCAAGGGGCCCGGCGTGGTGATGGGCATCCACAACCTCGAGGCGTCCATCCGCTCTTTCGCCCGCGCCTGCATCACCTATGCGCTCAGCGAAAGGGTGCCCCTGTGGTTTTCGGCCAAGGACACCATCAGCAAGACGTACCATGCCTATTTCAAGGAGATCTTTGCCGCGGAGGCGGCAGCCCAGCAGGCCCGGCTCGAGCAGGCCGGCATCCAGTACCGCTACATGCTGATCGACGACGCCGCAGCACAGATGATGAAGCAGGCCGGCGGCATCCTCTGGGCGCTCAGCAACTACGACGGCGACGTGTTCTCGGATGTGGTGGCGGCAGGGTTCGGCAGCCTGGGGATGATGACCTCGGTGCTGGTCTCCCCCGACGGCCACTACGAGTTCGAGGCCGCCCACGGCACGGTGCGGCGCCACTACTACGAGCACCTCAAGGGACAGCCCACCAGCACCAACTCGGTGGCCTCCATTTTCGCCTGGACCGGCGGCATCAAAAAGCGCGGCGAGCTCGACGGGACCCCCGAGGTGACCCGCTTCGGCGCACAGATCGAAAAGGCCGTCATCGCCTGCATCGAGGCGGGCATCGTGACGAAGGACCTGGTGCCGCTGATCGAGCCCCGGCCGGCCGCGCATCAGTCGACCGAGGGCTTCATCGACGCCGTGGCCGCGCGACTCAA
>JBFYWS010000201.1:0-12607 GCA_041310935.1 Desulfobacteraceae bacterium
CCGGGGAGCCGTTGTTCTCGTTGTCGGCACAGGATGCCACCGGCTCCGGCTTGTCCTCCGAAGCAACCTCCACGCTCCTGGAGGCCGGAGTCGGCGCGCGGATCGCAAGCATCCGGACACGTGGTGACAGACCTCAACCCCCTTGTCACCGTGACATCCGCGTCCCGCGGCCCGCACGCCGAATGCTCGAATTTCGTCGGGACCTCCCGGTCAGGGTCTGTCAACTGACTGACCAGGAAGTAAGCGGACACTCGACAGAGAATGCCGAGTGACTCCACGTGTCGCATTGCGGACGCGCGGTGCCCAGCAGACGACTTGGCGCCAGCGCCACTTAGCGGACACTGAGACATAGTCTCTGGCCAGGCGAAACGCGCCGTTCCCATACATCTTCCACGCGTCCCAGCAAGCAGGTCACAAAGAGGACACCTAAGTCGAGTGTCAGTCATCAACGCCGTGCTCGGAGGTGCCAGTTGGGTATCGCGACAGCAGATCTCAGCGAGGCAGCTTCAATTCCGCGACCAGTCCACCCTGGGGTCGGTTCCCGAGCACCAGGTCGCCGCCATGAGCGCGGGCGATGTTGCGGGCGATGCCGAGTCCCAGGCCCGTTCCCCCGGAGTCGCGCCCGCGTGAGCCCTCCAGCCGGAAGAAGGGCTCGAAGACCTTGTCGATGGTGTCGGGCGGAATCCCCGGTCCCCGGTCGGCGATTCGCAATGTCACCGATTGCGCCGAATCCTGTACCAAGACCTCGACCTCTCCCCCGTAACGCAGGGCATTGCCGAGCAGGTTCCCGATGCAGCGCTTCAGTGCCAGGGGCCGGCCAGGATAGGGTTGTTCTATTCGCCCCGTCAGGCGCACCCCCTGGCCCGCTTCCCCGACATCCTCGATCAGGCTCTCCAGCAGTGCCATCAGGTCGATCGGATGGGTGGTTTCCTGCGAGTCGGTGCCGCGCATGAAGTCGAGCGTCTCCTGAACCATGGCCTGCATCTCGTCGAGGTCGCGGCGGATCTTCTCCCCCAACTCCTCGTCGTCGAGCAGGTCCGCCCGCAGGCGCAGGCGCGTGATCGGCGTCTTCAGATCGTGGGAGACGGCGGCCAGCATCCGCGCCCTGTCCTCCACGAAACGGCCGATGCGCCGTTGCATCGTGTTAAACGTGCGTGCCGTCTCGGCGACCTCTACCGGCCCGGACTCGGGCAGCGGCGGGCGGTGGATGTCCTTGCCGAGCGCGTCGGCAGCGCGGCGCAGTTCCGCCAGCGGTTGGACGACCCAACGCACCGCGACGATCGAGACCGAGGTCACGCCGACGAGAAGTATCCCGAGGGTGAGCAGCATCTTGACCGGCCAATCGAACAGCCCCTGGGGCAACCCTCGCTCGAACCAGACCCAGGTACCGTCGCTCAGTCGTACCTGGATGAAGAAGCGGCTGGCCATCGCATGCACCCCGTGCATCATCGCCGCTGCCCGGTTGCCCATCCCCTCCATCGGGTGCCCGGCCATTGGCCCGGACATGACGAATCCACTGAGGCTGACTCGGATCTCGGCGTTCGCTCCCAGATGCTCCCTGAGCTGTCGCTGCACCAACTTGGCAGCGGCCGAGTCGCTGTCGTCAGATGGCATCTGCAATGGGCCGGTGGCGAGACTGACCTGGCTCTGGGAGGTGCTCAGGATGGGCAGCAGGCTCTCGCGTTGCGGCCGTGGGAGGGCGTCCAGCAGTCGAACGATCCCGACCGTGCGCTCGATGACGTCCTGGTGCATCGCCTCGTAGAGGATGCGGCCGCGATCGCGCATCTGCACCCAGGCGGAGAGGAGTACTGTCAGGGTGAGCCCAGTGAGCAGTACCAGGGTGAGCCGGCCGAAGAGCGACCTCGGGATCAGCCGCACGACGCGACCCGCTAGCGCAGCGCCGTCACCCGGACGGCGAGCATATAGCCGCGCCCGCGAACGGTCTTGATCAGCTCGGGCTCCCGGGCGTCGTCTCCGAGGTGCTTGCGCAGCCGCCCGATCAGCACGTCGATGCTGCGGTCAAAGGGGCGGGCCTCGCGACCTTGGGTGAGGTCGAGCAGCTGATCGCGGGTCAGCGCCCGGTTCGGGTGGCGCAGCAGAGTCTGCAGGAGCCGGATTTCCGCCTGGCTCAGCGGCAGGACCAGTCCGTCGGGGGAGATGAGATGCTGGGTGCGGGTATCCAGTGTCCAGCCATTGAACTCCAGTCGCTCCGGGTCCTCCGCCAGCGGGTCGATGGGCAGATCGCGCACGCGCCGCAGCACCACCTTGATCCGCGCCAGGAGCTCGCGGGCGCTGAATGGCTTGGCGAGGTAGTCGTCCGCGCCCATCTCCAGCCCCAGCACCCGGTCCATCTCGTCGCCGCGGGCGGTGAGCATGATCACGGGCACCTTGGAGCGTGCCCGCAGGTCACGGCAAAGCTCCAGGCCGTCCATGCCCGGCAGCATCAGATCGAGCACGATCAGGTCGACGCGGGTTCGCTCCAGGGTCATCTGCATGCCCCCGCCCTCGGCTACCGCCGTGACCCGGTAGCCGTTCTTCTCCAGGTACTGGGTCAGCAGGCGACGGATCTCGGGATCATCGTCGACCACCAGGATATGGTCCGCGGCGGTGTCCATAGACTGAACTCTACCCGATCTAGCTCCCTTTGTACCCCACGAAGCGTTAACCCCTGTAAGGCGGGGGCTGGCTGTTACATGGGCTTACAAAATGGCGTCCGGCGGACATCGCCCGCTTACATGCCAGTGCTGTAAATTTGAAGTATAGCGCCATGTTGGGGCGCCTGCTGCAACGTTGAGTGGATGCCGATCAACGGCCAACCCGGCCATCGTCGGCGCGTCATCCAATCGTCGCGGAGGATCGCATAATGAGAATCCTGATCGGACTTGCACTTTTGTTGGCTATTGCCGTCGCCACGGTGGCCGGCGTTATTTACGTGGGTCTGATCGACGTGGCCGCGACCGCATCCGAGCCCGGACCTCTTCTTTGGCTGCTGGAGACGACCCGGGAACGCTCGATCAGCCGGCGTGCCGAGGGGATTCGCGTACCCGACCTCAGCAGGGATGCACTTGTGGCGGCCGGCGCCTCCGCATTCGACGACATGTGCGCCGTCTGCCACGGCGCACCCGGACAAGCGCCCTTCGTCGCCGCCGAGGATATGAACCCGCACCGCCGCACCTCGACCGCGGAGAGGCGTCGGAGCTGGGCGCGGCCGAGCGATTCTGGGTTATCAAGCACGGCATTCGGATGACCGGGATGCCGGCATGGGGGCGCACCCACTCAGACCAAGAGATCTGGAGCCTGGTCGCTTTCCTGGGGCGCCTGCCGGGGACGGATGCCGACACCTATCGGAACCTGGCGGGGCTCGGTGGCCATCATCACCACGACCAAGGTGTCAGTGCCCGATGCGGCGGCGACGAGCACGAGCGCGAGGGCCATGCCCATTGACCGCTGCCTACGCTCACCCACGGGGGCGCAAGTCGCACGACCAACGCCTCGCGTCACCACGGCGGGCACCGCGCCGGAGCGCCACAGTAGGTAAACGTACGAATCCAATTCAGCCTTCGGGAGCCAATGACCATGTATTCATTTTCTACTCATATCGCCCACCCGTTCGACAAAGCCGTCTCGCGCGTCACCGAGGCGCTGAAGCAGGAGGGATTCGGTGTCCTGAGCGACATCGACGTCCAGGCGACCCTCAAGGCCAAGCTCGGTGTCGAGAGCCGCCCTTACCGAATTCTCGGGGCCTGCAACCCCCCGTTCGCCCATCGAGCGCTCAATGCGGACCCGCAAATCGGCCTGCTCCTGCCGTGCAATGTCGTGGTGCGGGAGCTGGAGGACGGCAAGGTCAGCGTCGATTTCATGGACCCTCAGGCCGTCCTGCAATTGGTCGACAACCCCCAGGTAACCGAGATCGCCAGAGAGGTGCAGGAGCGCCTGATGCGGGTGCGCGATGCTCTGTCCTGAATCCTGGATGGACAGTACGGTTGGATCGCGCTCGTGGTCTTTCCGCTTGCAGGGTCGAGCTTCGACTTTCGGGTGACGAAATGTAATTCCATGCTTGGTTGTTACTCAGGGTTACAAAGACCGCAGTTGCAGACATCGGCAACTTACATCGATGGGGTTTACTGATTGCAAGGCCGAGAGGCCGGATGAACAACCGCATCCACACATAAGCGAATCGGAGCTTTCTCATGAAACAGTCGAACAACAGTCTTGCCCGTTTGGTCGTCGTATCGGCGTTGGTGCTGGGGGCAGCCACGGCGGTGCTTGCCGCCGGCAACCAATACACTGGCGGCTATCCGGGAATGATGGGTGGTCCGGGCATGATGGGCGGCCCCGGCATGATGGGCACGCCCGACGATGCCGCGAAACGTCTCGACGAGGTCAAGGGCGAACTCGGGATCACCTCCACGCAGGAGGACGCCTGGAAGGCCTACCAGCAGGCCGTGATCACCCAGGCGGCCCTGATGAACGCACACCGCCAGACGATGTGGAACGGATCCGTGCCGCCCTCCGTCGATCAGCGCACCGCCATGCACCAGCAGGGTGCCTCAACCATGCAGCAGAGGCTCAAGACCACCCAGGACCTGTATCAGGTCCTGACGCCCGAGCAGCAGACCAAGGCCAATACGCTCCTTTCGTTTCACCGCGGAATGGGGATGTATCGATAAACCAAACCGGATCGGAAGTCGGCGTGCGCGGACGACCCCTCGCCCGCGGGGAGCGTGAGAGATGATGGGTAGTGGATTCGGTATCCCTGGGCTCGGAATGATCCTGATTTGGGTCTTGATCATCGGCTTGGCCGTCCTGCTTGTGCGCGCCGTCGCCGGCGGCTCCTCCGGCTCAGGTGGCGGCAAGAGCGCGCGGCAGATCCTCGACGAGCGCTTCGCGCGCGGGGAGATCGACCAGCGTGAGTACGAGGAAAGGCGGCACATGCTGGAGTGAGGCCAAAGCGGCCGAGGCGAACGTCAACAACACTGGAGTGGCAGGACCATGTGCAAAGCGAAACGTATAGCGTCGGCGACGCTCGCAGCGGCCTTGGCCTTGGCGACAGGCGCCGTGAGCGCCGGACCCCCGGCGCAAAGCTCGGTTCAGTCGGAGTCGGGCGCCACGGCAGCGCCATCGACCGAACGCCTCGCGCGTTTGGTGCAGGGTGCCCCGATCGGGCATCCGGAACCGACCCCCGTGGCGGGTATCTTTCGGGTAAGGATCGGCTCGGACTATGTCTACCTCACCTCCGACGGGCAGTATGCCTTTTCCGGGAGTCTGGTGGACCTGTCGACGGGTGAGAGCCTGATCTCCGCAACCGATAGCGCTTGGGAGGTCCGGCGCAGAATTCGTGTCCCGGGCCTGCGCGACAACGCATGCAAAGCAGCCGTCGAGAGGGCACTGACCGACGTCGACGGGGTCCTACGGGTGTCAGTGGATCCAGAGAAGTCGAGGGTCGTCGTCGACTACCTGGTGACCAAGACCGACTACCAATCGCTGGAAGGCGCCTTGGAGGCGGCCGGCGTCCCACCGGCGGCGGGCCGATGGGCGCGATTCAAGTCGGGCTGGTACCAGAACCTCGACGTGACGGGACGGGACAACGCCTCCGCACCCGTACCCGCGTGCTGCAGCAAACCGCCGATCCCGCCCTCCCGGACGGACCGGCACTAACCATCAGGGGATCAGACAGATGAGCAGATATAACCGCCACGCCCTCGCGCTGTTTCTCGGCGCCGCACTCCTGAGCACGGCCGCCTTGGCCGAGGATCCGACGATCTCCGTCTACAAGAGCCCCACCTGCACCTGCTGCGGCAAGTGGATCGCGCACCTCGAGAAGGAGGGGTTCAAGGTGAACGCTGTCGACACGACCAATCTGGGGGTGGTCAAGTCCATGGCCGGCATTTCCGCGGACCAGGCCTCGTGCCATACGGCGCGCGTCGGGGAGTACGTGATCGAGGGCCATGTGCCGGCGGAGGACATCCGACGCCTGCTCGCCGAGCACCCGGACGTGCGCGGACTCACCGTTCCCGGAATGCCCTTGAGCGCGCCCGGCATGGACATCCCCAGTCCGCAGCATTACCAAGTACTCCTGATCGACAAGGACGGGAGCACCAGTGTGTTCGCGGAGCACTGAGGAGTGCGTCAACGATGAACACGGGCAAGGTCATTGCCAATTCATCGAAGCTCCGGCGCCGTTGTCAGGCGACGGCCAGATGGTCCCTGGCGGGCCCTCTGCTGCTCGCCGTGGTTGTCGCGGCAGGATTGAGTGCCTGTGCCGGGCCGTACCCAACGAGGGGCGGACCCATGGGCCCCGGTGCGGGTGGCCGCTGGGGCATGATGGGCGGCGGTTCGGGGATGATGGGCGGGCCGGGGATGATGGGCGGACCCGGCATGTACGGCGGCCGAGGCATGATGATGGGTGGGCCCATGTCGATGCATGGCTGGGCCATGACGCAGGGAGTGCCCGGCGAGTACGCTGGGCAGCGCAATCCGCTCCCCGATGATCCGTGGGTCGCCGCCGAAGGCAAGACGCTTTATCTCGCAAACTGCGCCGCCTGCCACGGCGAGAGCGGCGCGGGTGACGGACCGGCAGCGGCTGGGATATCGCCACCGCCGGCCGACCTGCGCTCGGTGGTTCAGCGGCCGATGTCCGGGGACGGCTACCTGATGTGGGCGATTAGCGACAGCGGGGCCGCCATGGGCAGCCCGATGCCGGCGTTCAAGGACACGCTGAGCGAGACTGATCGCTGGCGGATCATCCGGTTTCTGAGAACGCTCTAGCGCCCAGGAGGAGATTGCACATGCACGAGCACGAGACGGCGTCGCCGGTGGGCAAGAACAGGGTGGCCGACCCGGTCTGCGGCATGCAGGTCGATGCCGATGCGCCGCTGCATTCGCACTACCACGGCACCGACTACCACTTCTGCAGCCAGCGTTGTTCGGATGCCTTCGAGGCCGACCCGGAGCGCTACGCGCACCGGTCGACTCGGCAGGAGTCGGATGCCAAGGGGGCCTGCTGCGCCTTTCCTGCACCGTCCGCATCCGCAGTGTCTGCTTCCCACGGGACGACCTACACCTGCCCGATGCATCCCGAGGTGCGCCAGCAGGCGCCGGGTGCCTGCCCAAAGTGCGGGATGGCCCTGAAACCGGTGGACGCGACCGTATCCCGGACCCGGGTCGAGTACACCTGCCCGATGCACCCCGAGATCGTGCAGGACCACCCGGGCAGCTGCCCCAAGTGCGGCATGGCCCTGGAGCCCAAGACGGTCACCGTCGATGAGCCGAGCGCGGAGCTCGTCGACATGTCGCGGCGGTTCTGGATCAGCGCCGTCCTCGCGGTGCCGCTGTTCGTGCTGGCGATGGTCGCCGATCTCGCACCGGGTTGGCTGCCCGGCGGGGTGTCGATGCATGCGGTCCAGTGGGTCCAAGCCCTCCTGGCCACGCCGGTCGTGCTCTGGTGCGGCTGGCCGTTGCTGGTGCGTGGGTGGCAATCGATCCGCAACCGAAGCCCCAACATGTTCACCCTGATCGGGCTTGGAGTGACCGTGGCCTGGGGCTACAGCTGCCTGGCGCTGCTCCGCCCCGACCTGTTCCCGCCGGTGATGCGCATGGCCGATGGCAGCGTGCACGTCTACTTCGAGGCAGCGGCCGTCATCACCGCCCTGGTGCTGCTCGGCCAGGTTCTGGAGCTGCGCGCCCGGGGGAGTGCCGGCGCGGCGATCCGGCTGTTGCTGGGCCTCGCCCCCAACACCGCGCGCCTGGTCCGAGACGACGGTACCGAGGTGGACATGGGACTCGACCAGGTCCGACCCGGTGACCTTCTGCGCGTTCGCCCCGGCGAGAAGGTCCCGGTGGACGGTGAGGTCACCCAGGGCAGCAGCAGCGTCGACGAGTCGATGGTGACCGGGGAGCCGCTTTCGGTGCCGAAGTCCGCAGGAGACAAGGTGATTGGTGCGACCCTGAACGGCAACGGGTCCTTGCTGATGCGCGCCGAGCGCGTCGGTGCCGACACCCTGCTCGGGCAGATCGTCGCGATGGTGGCCGAGGCCCAGCGCTCACGGGCACCGATCCAACGCCTCGCCGACCGGGTCGCGGCCTGGTTCGTGCCGGCAGTCGTCGGGATCGCACTGCTGGCCTTCGCGGTCTGGGGCCTCTGGGGGCCGGATCCGCGCCTTGCCCACGCCGTGGTCAACGCGGTGGCGGTACTCATCATCGCCTGTCCCTGTGCGCTGGGGCTGGCGACGCCGATGTCGATCATGGTCGGCACCGGCAAGGGTGCGAGCCTGGGTGTCCTGATCAAGAATGCGGAGGCCCTGGAGATCATGGAGCGGGTCGACACCCTGGTGGTCGACAAGACCGGCACCCTGACCGAGGGGCGTCCTCGGGTGGTCTCGCTCCATGCCGTGCCCGGGCTCGATGAGGACCGCCTCCTGCACCTTGTCGCCAGCCTCGAGCGCGCGAGCGAGCATCCGCTGGCGGAGGCCGTCGTCCAGAGCGCCAGGGACCGAGGACTCGGTCTCTCGGAGATCGAGGGCTTCGAGTCGGTCACCGGCAAGGGTGTGCGCGGCAGCATCGAGGGCCACGACGTGGTGCTCGGTACCCCAGCGTACATGTCCTCTCTCGGAATCGAATCCGGCGGCCTCGGGGCACAGGCCGACGCGCACCGGGCGCGCGGCGAGACCGTCATCTTTATCTCTGTCGACGGCCAGGCCTCCGGCCTGATCGGCGTCGCGGACCCGATCAAGGTCACCACGGCTCAGGCGATCCGGGACCTCCAATCGGAAGGCCTGTCCGTAGTGATGGTAACCGGAGACAGCGCGACCACCGCCGCGGCCGTGGCCCGCACACTCGGCATCGACCGGGTCGAGGCCGAGGTTCTTCCGGACCACAAGGCGGAGATTGTCGCGCGCCTGCAATTGGAGGGGCACCGCGTCGCGATGGCGGGAGACGGAATCAACGACGCACCGGCCCTGGCCCGCGCCGATGTCGGCATCGCGATGGGGACAGGAACCGACGTGGCGATGCAAAGCGCCGGCGTGACCCTGGTCAAGGGCGATCTGCGCGGCATCCTGCGCGCACGCCGTTTGAGCCGGGCCACGATGCGCAACATCCGCCAGAACCTGCTGTTCGCGTTCGGCTATAACGCGATGGGTGTTCCGATCGCCGCCGGCGTGCTCTATCCGCTGTTCGGTCTTCTGCTCTCGCCAATCATCGCCGCCGCGGCGATGAGCTTCAGCTCGGTCTCGGTCATTACGAACGCCCTGCGGCTGAGGTCCGCTGATATCTGAGCTCCCGCACCGGCGCGCCGTCGCCTTCGTCCGCCCGTGCTACGGCGACGCAGGTCGTTATGGTCCGCCAGAACAGGGCTAAACCCCCGCGCTACGGCTTGATGTCGAGGACTGGGGTGTCGGGAAAGGCGTCGGGAAGATGAGCCAGCCGCGCAACCGCCTTTTCACGCTTTGCAGCCTCCGTCGGGCAGACACGTGCCGGATATCCCTGTAACGGACTCGGCAACGGCCTCTTTCCCAGCAGCTCCACGGATCTCAGCCATGACCGTGTCGGTGGTGAAGATCAAGGTAATGCGGGTGGGTGTGCACCAGAGGCGCATGCTCATGCTCATGGGTGTGCGGCTCGACACCATCCCAACCGCGGGGGTGCTCATGCTGGTGATGCTCGTCGTGGCGGTGCATGTGCGTATGGGTCAGGCTCTCGTGCCGGTGGGGATGATCGTGGCGCTCGGTGACGTGCAGCCATACACCGATTGCCATCAGCAGCGCCGCAACCCAGAACAGCGCCCCCGGGCGTTCGGCGAGCAGCAACACGGCCGTGGTGGCCCCGAAGAACGGGGCGACCGAAAAATAGGCGCCGGTGCGCGCGGTGCCGAGGTGGCGCAGGGCCCAGACGAACAGACTCAGGCTGACCCCGTAGCCAAGCAGGCCGACACCGAGTGTTGCTAGCGCCACGGGGACCGCGGGCGGTGTCCAGCCGGTCGATACCGCAATCGTGTGATTGATGCCCCCGGCGACCAGGCCCTTGAGGCCGGCGACCTGCATCGGATCGCTGCCCGAGACGCGCCGGGTGAGGTTGATCAGCAAGACGGGAGCGACCACACCACCGGCCAGGATCGCGCCCGCCAGCCACCCCCAGTCACGGCCGGTAACGGGTGCCTCGTGGGCATCCTCGCCGCGACCGAGGCTTCGCCACAACCATCGCAGAACAAGCAACCCCAGCCCGGCTCCCAGATACAACAGGCTGGCCAATGCGAGCGGCGGCAGCTGTGCAACGAGGACCTTCGCCATGGGTGTGGAGACGCCAAAGAGCAGGGCCGAGACAAGCGCAGCGAGGATCGGTGTTCGCATTTCTCAGATCTTCTGGGACAGTCCCGGGCTGGAAATCGCCACAAAGCAGATCGTCATCGCTGTTCCGAAAGCCGTTTAACCTAATAAGAGCAATTCACCACGAAGGGCACGAAGGAACACGAAGAAAATCAACGATCACACGAGGCTATTCGCAATGCTTTGTTTCACCCCGTCGGTGACGACCGCATTGGAGTCATCTCTCTGAAAAGCTTCGTGATCTTCGTGTTTTTCGTGGTTCAACTGCCGAATCTGGTTTTAAGGATCGGTGGTCGATATGGCGCAGAGGATACGGCGGGGCAGAGAGTTTGTCTGGGTCTTCCTTTCGACCGTTTGGGTAACAGGCCGCGCCTGCGGCCCTCTCGCGGACAGTCGTCCAAGACATGTGGACCGGTCGTGGTCTGTACGCTAACGCTGGTCATGGCAGCGTGGGCTGCGAGCCGACATCGGGCTTTAGCCTGCCGTGAGAGTACGCCGGCGCAGATGCTGTGCGGTTCTTGGACTGGTCCGGCCGCTTGCGACGCAGACGGCCCAGCCGTCCCCCGGGGGCAAGGTAGCACCGAGCGCTACCGGAGGGCGAATGTCCGCTTCCTTCGGCGCTGGCCCTCCCACGTTAGCGCAGATCGGGGACCGCTTCCGGCGTACACGAGTCGCAGGACAGACTCCCCTGAGTGTCCGCTCCCGAAACGGACCCGGCAGCCCCAGGGCGATACCCCGCGACTGGTCCGGGTCGGACCGCCGGGTCCCCACACTCGCCTAAATCGAGATAGATGCCATCCTTCAGGCGGGGCCTACGGATGCTGTGTCAGACACGCGCCGCCCAACTCTTATCAAGAAAGCGCAGGAGTTCCCCGGCGTATCGCTGGATCTGGTCCGTGGAGTCGTGTCCCGCGTCGGGGATCTCCAGAAGGCGCACCTGGGGCGTGTGGCACCGGTCCGCGATGCGACGTGCGTCGTCGACCGGGACGGTCTCGTCGTCCCGCCCGTGCACCAGCAGGACCGGACAGGTGATCCGACACACGGTGTTGATCGGCGCGATGGCCGCGAAGCGGTATCCGATCAGCCACTCCACGTAGCGGATCACCAGGACCGTGATGGGATGCGGCAGGCGCAAGCGGCGCAGGTAACGCTTGGTCACCTCGGCCGGATGGGCGAATGCCGCGATGCTGATCACCGCCGCGATGTCGCGGTTGCGCGAGGTCTCGAGCAGGGCCGCACCGGCGCCAACCGAGTGGCCAAGCACCGCGATTTGCTCGGCGCGCCCCGGGTGGTGGCGCTTGAGCCATGCGATCGCCTGGCCCAGATCCTCGGCGAAGCGTGGCAACGAGGAGAAGGTATCGGAATCGCTCCCGCCGTGGTTGCGCGCATCGACCAGCAGCACGTTGAGACCGGCTCTGCGCAAGGGCGCGGCGATGGGCAGCATCTGCTCGGCGTTGCTGCCCCACCCGTGCAGCACGACGACGGTTCGGGCGGCGTCCGGGGCCGGAAGCAACCAGCCGAACAGGTGACGGCCGCGCACGGTGGGTATGCGCACCGCCTCGAAGGCAAATCCACAGCCGGCCGGCGTCCCGGTCTCGCGCACGCGGCGGGCGCGAAAGCCCAGATGCACGCCCGCCGGTACCAGCGCCGCGGTGAGCGCGAAGAGCAGGCCAAAGGTCAATACTCCGTTCACGGGTCACTCAGACACTCAGCGCGGCGTGAAGATGCCGGCCGGGTCATGCCCGAAAGGCTCGCCCCAGCCGAAGACTTTCATCCTGCCCGGCGCCGCCTACCGCGGTGCCTCGTCGTATAGCCGCCCCACCCACTCCCGAAACCACGCCGGCCGGACAAGCAGGACGTAGGCGATCGTCAGTGCCGCGAGGGGCACCGCAAAGGCCGCGACATCGACGACGACGATGAGCAACGCCCAGGTGAGACGCTCTCGGAGTTGCATGGGCACCTCACAACCTGAAGGGATAGGAAAGCCAACCGTAACAGGGACAGGAAACGGCGATCGCTTCGCGCTGCGATTTCAACCTTCACATAGCCGTGTTGTGGGTGACTTCGCGGACGCACAGGGTCTGACTAATCCGTAGCCAAGATGTCCGCAATCCTTAACCTGACTGAAGCCAAGGCGAAGTTTTCCGAGGTCGTCGAGCGGGTGAGCCGGGGCGAGGAGATCATCGTTACGCGCATGGGGCACCCCACCATACGGATCACATGGCACGAGCCGGGGACCGCGAACCGACGCCCTCCCTCCGTCACCTTGAGCCTCCGCCGGCGCA
>JBFYWS010000221.1:0-9207 GCA_041310935.1 Desulfobacteraceae bacterium
CGTCCACCGTGCCGAAACCGGTGACGACGCCGTCGCCGGGGACTTTTTTGGCCTGCATCCCGAAGTCGACGGCCTGGCTTTCGGCCAGCCGGTTCACCTCGACGAAGCTGCCGCGGTCGAAGAGCAGGTCCAGCCGCTCGCGGGCGGTCAGCTTGCCCCGCTGGTGATGGCGCGCGATGGCTTCCGGGCCGCCGCCCTGCTCGGCGCGCTGTTCCAGAGACGCAAGCCGTTCCTGCTCGCCTTGATGCGTTTTGGCTGTCGTCATGCGTCACCATCCTTGTGTGGGGGCGTGGGGTGGTGGATGCCCATCTGCCGGGTTGCCGGAATAACAGGGTGTTAAAAAACTGCACCGAAGGCCGTGATCCAGCGTTGTGCGGCTTTTGTAGATGCTTATCCGCCGCAGGCGGACTGCGCTTTCCAAAACGCCGCACGCCTTGGTTGACGGCCTGATGCTTGTTTTTAAACACCCTGGTCGGGCCGTCGGCTTTGTGACCGCCGGCGCGTGCCGGCCCGGGCATGCGCTCCCGGGGGGAGCTATGTGTAAGCGTATACTGTACACCGCATGGATGTCAAATGGTTCCCGGGCCACGGTGGGGATCGTTCCCTGGCGCATTCGCCGTCCCCCGGGGTGTGTCTTGCAACCGGTATCGAGTTGTGCCAAGGTGGGCCAATTGACACGGGGCTCTGCCTGACAGGGTGTTGAAAAACCGCGCCTGAGGCCGTGATCCGGCGTGTGCGGCTTTTGTAAATGCTCACCTGCAATCGGCTGGAAGCTGGAGACTCGAAGCTGGAAGCCTGGCTGATGGTGCCTGATTTTTTATTCGGCTTCGAGCCTCAAGCCTCTTGCCTCAAGCTAATATCCTTCGGAACGAATGGACCCCGCGATGTCGCGCGATCTGCTTCTGATGAACGAAAACGGCCGAGTCTGCACCCTGTCCCTGAACCGCCCGGAAAAGGAGAACTCCCTCTACGCACTCGAAGCCTTGGAGGACAACGATCATGTTGAAACGCGCTGAAGCGGGTGTTCTTAGCGTCGCCTATATCGAGACCGGCCCCTCAGACGGACCGCCAGTGCTGCTCCTTCACGGCTTCCCATATGATGTGCACTCCTTCGACGAGGTCACCCCATTTCTGGTCTCAGCGGGCTGTCGGGTCATCACACCCTATCTGCGCGGTTATGGTCCAACACGCTTTCTATCCGCGGATACGCCGCGTTCAGGTCAACAGGCGGTATTGGCGCATGATCTACTTGCTTTGATGGATACGCTCACGATCACGGATGCCGTGCTTGCCGGATATGATTGGGGCGGGCGGGCCGCATGCATCGTAGCTGCACTTTGGCCTGAGCGTGCGCGCGGCCTTGTGTCGGGAGGGGGTTACAACATCCAAGACATTCCAGGATCGATTACACCTCAGGCGCCGGAGAACGAACTTCGCTACTGGTACCAATACTATTTTCACTCCGAGCGCGGACGGGCCGGCCTGGCGCAAAATCGCCGTGACATTTGCAGACTTCTGTGGCGGCTGTGGTCTCCTACCTGGGATTTCGATGAAGAGGCCTACACGCGGACCGCAATCTCCTTCGACAACCCGGATTTTGTTGAAGTCGTCATCCACTCCTACCGGCATCGATTTGCGCTCGTACCTGGGGACCCCGCCGTGGAGGAAGCAGAGCATCGCCTCACCCAGCAGCCGAAAATCCCCGTACCGACGGTTGTGCTCGATGGCGATGCCGATGGCGTTGCCCCTTTGGGCGGCTCGGTGCACCACGATCGATTCTTTACAGGGAGATATGAGCGCCGGGAGATTCCTGGGGTTGGTCACAATTTGCCCCAAGAAGCTCCGCACGGATTTGCAGAGGCGGTGTTGTCGCTCGTTTAGACGAGCGCAAGGAAAGGCCGCCAGACGTTGATATGTCGATGAGAAGGCTGACAACAGCTTCACCGCTAACCGGTTTTTTCGCTGGTAATCCAAACCGGCCGGTTAAATTGCAGTTCATTCAACACCCTGCTAAAACTCAGCTTGACATCCCCAATTTGTATACTGTATACAACAACTGAATGTGGTTCAGGGCCTGCCTCGGTCTCGGGGCCTTTCCCGATCGTCTCTGATATTACTTAGCGTCCCGCACGCTGCCCTCACGCAAGGAAGGAGCGATGAATCTCTTCAAAGATCTGAACGTGCTATCCCTCGAGCAAGCCACCGTCCTGCCCTATCTCACCTACCGCCTGGCCCAGGATGGAATGAACGTGATCCGGTTGGAGCATCCGGTCCACGGGGATCCCAACCGCATGATCGGCGACGACGTTCTGGGCGAAGAGCGCATGAACGCTTATTTTTTGTGCATCAATGCCGGCAAGAGGGCCTTGAGCCTGAACATGGCTGAAGCCGAAGGCCGCAAGATGTTTCACGACCTGATCACGAAACTGCCGGTGGACATCTTTGCCACCAACCAGCTGCCGCGCAACTATACCAAACTCGGCATCGACTATGACACCTTAAAGAGACTCAAGCCGGATATCATCTGGCTGGGGGTCACCGGATTCGGTCCCGACAGCGACGAGGCAGCGTATGACCCGATCCTGCAGGCGCGCTCGGGACTGATGGAGCTGACCGGGGAGCCCGGGGGGGATCCCCAGGTGCTGGGGATTCCGCTGCCGGACATGGGCACGAGCGAACACGCCTATGGGTTGCTGATGAAAGCCCTCTACCGGCGGCAGGTCAGTGGGGAGGGGAGCTACATCCAGGTCTCGATGTTCGAGTCCTCGGTATCGTGGCTCACGGTGCCGATCACGTTGAATGCCAGCTTCAACAAGCCCATTTCACGCCGCGGCAACACGCACGAATTTTTCTGCCCGGTCTCGGTGTATCCGACCCGCAACGGCTTTGTTTACCTGGCCGTCGGCAACGACCGCCAATGGAAATCCATGGTCGGCCTGGCTCCGTTCCGGTCCCTGGACCAGCCGCACTATGAAAAGAATGCCGGGCGCATAGCCGACGTGAAAAAGCTAAACGGAGCGATCAACGCGATCACCCGTGAGCACAGCTCGGAGGAGCTGATCGAACTCCTGCGCGCCATTACCGTTCCCGTCAGCAAGATCAAAACGGTCCCCGACGTCATTGCGGACCCCCTGGTGAAGCGCCGGCTGCTGTGGAGCCAGGATCCGGTCAGCGGTGCGCGCATCACCCTGGCCCCGCCGCCGAACATGACCCCGTTTCTCGAAAGATCCAAGCGCGAGCTCTCGTTTCCGCCGCGTTTCGGTCAGCACAACCAGGAGATTTACAGCGGGGTGTTGGGCTGCCGCCCGGATGAACTTTCTCAACTGAAGGCCAAGGGGCTCATTTGACGGACGGCGTTCGTATGCCGAGAAAGACCAAACCGATCGAGACCGATATGCCGGGCCTGGGCCCGCTGAAGGCCATGGCGGAGCGTAAGTCCCTGGGCCAGATGGTCTACGAGAACCTGAGGCAGACCATCGTACGCGGCAGCATCGCGCCCGGAACCCGCCTCGTGGAAAGCCAGATCGCCGAAGTTCAGGGGATCAGCCGCACACCGGTGCGGGAAGCCATTCACAAGCTGGAACGGGAGCGCTTCATCGAGCGGTTGCCCCACGGAGGCTTCAGTGTCCTGGAGTTGAGCCGCGGGGAGATTGTGGAGACCTTCGGCATCCGCAGCGTCCTGGAAGGCTACGCCGCGCGCCTGGCGGCCATCCACCACCAGCCGGGCCAGCTCAAGCGCCTGAAGCAGAAGATCGATGAATTCCAGCGGCTGCTCGACGCAAAACAGTTGGCGGGGCTGCCGCAGGTGAACACCGAGTTCCATGATCTGCTCTACGGCTTGAGCAACAGTCCGCGGTTGATCCGCATGATCGACGCGCTGCGGGATCACATCTACCGCTACCGGCAGATCATTCTGAAAGAAGCAGGCCAGGCGCAAATCAGCAATGCAGACCATCGACTGATCCTGGAGTCCATTCGCACGCGCAATGCCGAGGGCGTGGAGCAGTTGGTGCGGGAGCATATCCTGCGAGGCCAGAAGATGGTATTGAACGCATTCGAAAGCAACGGTTTTCGATAAGGGAGAGTAAGACCATGGCGGGGAGCAACATCAAGATCCTTGTCGGCAAACCGGGTCTGGACGGCCACGATCGCGGGGCCAAGGTGGTGGCCTTGGCCCTGCGCGATGCGGGCATGGAGGTCATCTACAGCGGGCTGCACAGAACCCTCGAGCAGATCGTAGCCAGCGCGATCCAGGAGGGGGTCGATGTCATCGGGCTGAGCATCATGTCCGGGGCGCACATCCCCATCTGCCGGACGCTGCTCACGTTGATGAAAGCCAAGGGGATCGAAGAGCTTCCCGTGGTGGTCGGCGGGGTGATTCCCCAGCAGGATGTCCCGAAATTGACGCAGCTCGGGATCAAGGGCGTCTTTCCCGGCGGCACCCCGTTTGCGCAGATCGTCTCCGGCATCCGCGCCGCTGTCGCCCAGCCGGCTGCGTAGAAGTGGTTTCACAACCTCGGATCACGCCCGAGGGCAAGGCGCAGGCCGATTCGAAAGCGGAGTCCGCCTGAGGCGGATGAGCATTTCGAGAGGCCTGCAATCCGCCTGCGGCGGACCATCGGGGGTCAGACGGGGTTATGAAACCACTTCGAAGGACGGTTGCCGCTCCGGCGCGGGCGGACTCCCAACCGGCGAACCATCTTTTTCGGCGCTGAACGAACCGCAGGTGAGAGGACGCCATGGGGGTAGCGAAGTACATCAAGGACGAGCAGGACGGCATCCGGGAAGTCGTTTATCAGTCCGGCATCAAGATCAAGACCTGCTACACGCCCGAAGATCTCGCGGCGGTCGCGTTCGACTATGAAAAGGATCTCGGCGATCCGGGAGAATTTCCGTTCACGCGCAGCCTGCATCCGCTGGGCTACCGCAGCCGGGCCTGGACGACCCGGCAATACACCGGGTTCGGCACCCCGGAGGAGAGCAACAAGCGCTTCAAGCTGATGATCTCCCACGGCCAGACCGGCCTGAACGTCGCCTTCGACCTGCCGACCCAGATGGGCTACGATTCGGATGACCCCCGGGTCGTGGGGGAGGTCGGCCGGGTCGGCATGGCGGTGAACTCCCTGCGGGATTTCGAGATCGCTTTCAAGGACATTCCCTTGGACCGGATCGGATCCGGGCTGACGATCAACGCGGTGGCCAGCATCATGCTGGCCATGTATCAGTCCGTGGCGGAGAAGTTCGGCTACCCGAAAGAGAAGATCAGCGCCACCCCCCAGAACGACATCCTCAAGGAGATGGTCGGACGCGGCGCCTGGATCTTCCCCGTGGATCCCGCCGTCCGGCTCGTGGGCGATGCGATCGAATACTCGGTCCGGCAGCTGCCGCGCTGCAACCCCGTCAGCATCTGCGGCTACCACATCCGAGAGTCCGGGGCGACCCCCGCCCAGGAAGTCGCGTACGCCTTCGAAATCGCCAAAACCTACATCGAAGAGGTGCAGGCCAGGGGCCTTACGGCCGAAGCGTTCGTGGGCAGTTTCTCTTTCAACTTCAACGTCTACGGCAACCTGTGGGAGCAGATTGCCAAGTTCCGGGCCGCGCGCAAGCTCTGGGCCCGGATGCTCAAAGAGGACTATGCCGTGACGAACCCGAAAAACCTCTTCCTGCGCGGGCTTTTCGGCGGCGGCGGCAGCGGGTTGACCAAGGCGCAGCCGGAGAACAACATCATGCGCGGGGCGTTTTACGCGCTGGCAGCGGCCCTGAGCGGCGCCCAGACCACGGCGCTGTGCTCCTTCGACGAGGCCTATACCATTCCGACGCCGCGCGCCGCCTTGCTCTCCCTGAGGACCCTTGAAATCATCATGGACGAAGTCGGCCTGCGGGACACCGTGGACCCATTGGCGGGTTCCTATTTCGTCGAGACCCTCACCAAGCAGATGGAGGAAAAAATCCTCGCGGAGATGCAGGAGGTCCAACAGGTCGGCGGCATGCGCCACGCGGTCGCAACGGGCCACATCCAGCGCAAGGTCTCCCGCCAGGCGTATGAGTTCGAGAAGGGCCTTCAAGACGGCACCTATGTGAAGGTCGGGGTCAACAAGTACACCGACGGCATCGAGAACCCGCCCGATGTGGAGCTGCATGCCCATGACGAGTCCTGGGCGGACGAGCAGACGGCCGGCTTAAGAGAGCTGCGCCGCACGCGGGACAACCGCGAGGTGACCCGCACGCTGAAAGCGCTCGAAAGCGGGACTCGGGCCGGAAAGAATGTGATGCCCTGCCTGGTGGACTGCTGCCGGTCCTACGCGACGGTGGGGGAAATGGCCGGCGTGTTCCGCCAGGTGTTCGGGGAGTGGGAAGAGCCGGGTATCTTTTGAGGGGGGAAGGCGGAAGGGGGAAGGCGGAAATTCGGAGGGCGGAAGGCGGAAGGGGGAAGGCGGAAATTCGGAGGGCGGAAGGGGGAAAGGGGAAGGGGGATTTCGGAAGGCGGAAGGGGGAAATTCGGAAGGGAGAGAAAAAGAATGAGGAATGGGGAGGGCGGAAGGCGGGGTGAAGACGGAATGAAGGTCGAGAACGAAGAGCGGGATGAGTTGAGGCCGACGAATCTGGAGAGAAACAGCGACCTGCGTGAAAGAACAAGACAATTTGCATTACGTATTATTCAGCTCGCTTCTATGATGCCTCGGACTAGAGAAGGGGACATCATTGCCAAACAAGTGGTGAAATCCGGGACATCGGTTGGGGCCAATTACAGAGAGGCAGGCAGGGCGAGATCAAAAGCTGAGTTTACTGCAAAAATCGGCGTGGTTGAGCAGGAAGCCGATGAAACTTTATACTGGTTGGAAATCATTCGCGAGTGTGACTGGATCAAACATGAGTTGGTGGATAGTCTGGTAACCGAAGCAGATGAGTTGGTGGCCATATTCACGACGATAGGGAAAAAATCTAAAAAATAGTTTTTGTTGTTCAAGGTATCGTGAAGCATCGGATAGGGTCAGAGGCAGAAACTTGGCTGGTGATGGGATCTGGTTGATTCAGCCTTTCGGTTTCCGCCTTCCGAAACCTGGCTGGTGATGGGGTCTCGTTAATTCCGCCTTCCGGTTTCCACCTTCCGAATTTAGAAGAGGGGGTCTGCGTGCCCAAGGGATTCTACAGGCTGGGGTGTGACATCGGGGGCACCTTCACGGATTTTGTGCTGGTCAACGATCAGGGCGGGGAGTTTTACGTCTTCAAATGCCTGACGACACCGGCCGATCCCTCCGAGGCGGTGGAACGGGGCATCCAGGTGCTGCTCGACCAGATCCCCGGACCCAAGCCGGTCATCGATGAGATCATCCACGGCACCACCCTGGTGATCAATGCCATCATCGAGCGCAAGGGCGCCAAGACCGGTTTGATCACGACCAAAGGGTTTCGGGACGTGCTCGAACTCGGGCGCGAGCTGCGCTACGACGCTTACGATATTTTTTCGGAATACCCGCCGCCGCTCGTGCCGCGCGCGCTGCGGATGGAGGTCGATGAGCGCATCGCAAGCGACGGCCGCGTGATCCGGGAGCTCGCGCCCGGCGATGTGCGCCGGAGCCTGTCGCAGTTGCGCGGGCTGGGGATCGAGTCCCTGGCCGTGTGTCTGATCAACTCCTACCGCAACCCGGTCCACGAGCGTGAGATCAAGGCCATCGTCGAAGGCGAGGCGCCTGATCTTTTTCTGTCGACCTCGTTTGAGGTTCTGCCCCAGATCCGGGAATACGAGCGCACCTGCACCACGGCGACCAACGCCTATGTCAAGCCGATCACCGCGCGTTACCTCACAAAACTCTCCTCCCGGCTGGAGACCCAGGGGTTTGCGGGCAAGCTGTACATCATGCTCTCGAGCGGCGGGATCACCTCGGTCGCAACCGCCCGGGAATTCCCGGTGCGCATCATCGAGTCGGGCCCCACGGCCGCCGTCATCGCCTCCCAGTATTACGGCCGCATGTTCAAAATCCGGGACATCTTCTGCTTCGACATGGGAGGCACGACGGCCAAATCCTGCCTGATCCAGCAAGGGCAGGCCGGCCTGGTGTCGACGTTCGAGGTCGGCCGCGTGCAGCGGTTCAAGAAGGGCAGCGGGCTGCCCATCCAGGTCCCGGTGGTGGACTTGATGGAAATCGGCGCCGGCGGAGGCAGCATTGCCCGCATGAGCAAGATGGGGCTCCTGCAGGTCGGCCCGGAGAGCGCTGGAGCGGACCCGGGCCCGGTCTGTTATGCCCGGGGGGGAGAGCAGCCCACCGTGACGGATGCGGATCTGCTGCTGGGCTACCTCGATCCCGGCTACTTCCTGGGCGGAACCATGCCCCTGGACAAACCGGGTGCTGAGAGGGCCATGGCCGAAAAAGTCGCCAAGCCCCTGGGGACGTCGGTCATCGAAGCGGCTTTCGGCATTCACGATCTGATCAACGAAACCATGGCGGCGGCCGCCAAGACCCATATCGCCGAAAAAGGGGGCAACCCCAAGATCGTCACCATCTCGGCCTTCGGCGGGGCCGGGCCGGTGCATGCCTACGGGTTGGCCAAGAAAATCGGAGCACCGCGGATCCTGGTGCCCCCATTGGCCGGTGTGGGGTCCGCCATGGGTTTTTTTACCGCGCCGGTCGCATTCGACTTGTCCCGCAGCCACCGCGCGGCCCTGGACGATGCCGATTTCAGCGCCATCGAAACGCTCTTCCAGGAGCTCGAGCGTGAAGGGGCGGCCATCCTGCAGCAGACCGACCGACGGCAGAAGGTGCGCTTCGAGCGGACCCTCATGATGCGTTTTGTGGGGCAGGGGGCCGAAACGGATCTGCAGATCCCACGCCGATCTTTTGCCCGCCTGTCGAAATTGCGGGTGCGGGCCCTGTTCGACGAAACCTACCAGAAACTTTACGGGCGGACCTATCCCGACAACCCGGTGGAGTTCGTCACCTTCAAGGTCCGGGCCAGCCTGCCGGAGCGGCCATTCCGCCTGCCCCCGCTGGTACAGAAGAAAGGGCAGCTCAAAAACTGCATCAAGGGCAAGCGTCCGGCCTTTTCACTGCTCAAAAAGAAATTTATCCCGTTCACCGTCTACGATCGCCTGAAGCTCTTCCCCGGGGCCCGGATGCCGGGGCCGGCGATTGTGGAAGAAAAAGAGTCCACGATCGTCGTGGGCGAGGATGCCGCAGCACGGGTGGACGAGTTCGGGTTTGTGTGGAT
>JBFYWS010000224.1:0-2990 GCA_041310935.1 Desulfobacteraceae bacterium
AGGTTGACGGAGTGGTCGAGGTCATTTCAGGCTATACCGGCGGCCGCAGCGCCAACCCCACCTACGAACAGGTCTCGGCCGGCGGCAGCGGCCACGTCGAGGCCGTGAAGGTGGTCTACGACCCGGGCAGGCTGACGTATGCGCAGCTGCTCCAGGTGTTCTGGCGCCACGTGGACCCCACGGATGGAGGCGGCCAGTTCGTGGACCGCGGCTCCCAGTACCGCAGCGTCATATTCTATTCCACCGGCGAGGAGCGGAACCTGGCCGAGGCTTCCAAACAAAATCTCGCCGCTTCCGGACGGTTCGGCAAGCCGATCGCAACCGAGATCCTGCCGCTGGGTGAATTCTACCCGGCTGAGGGGTATCACCAGGATTACTACAAAAAAGACCCGATCCAGTACCACAATTACCGCTCCGGCTCCGGCCGGGATCAGTTCCTGAAAAAGGCCTGGGCCGGCGAGACGGCGGGGGCGAAGGCTGATACGGGAAAAGCCGGCATGGCATCCGGAACGACCGGCAACGCGTACACCCGCCCCAGCGAAGAGGAACTGCGCCGGCGACTGACCCCCATGCAGTATAAGGTCGCCCGTCAGGACGGCACCGAGCCGGCCTTCAACAACGAATACCATAACAACCACGCGCCCGGCATATACGTGGACATCGTCTCGGGCGAGCCGCTCTTCAGCTCCACGGACAAGTACGACTCCGGGACGGGCTGGCCGAGCTTCACCCGTCCGCTCGCGCCGGAGAACATCGTGGAGAAGACGGACCGCAGCTTTTTCACGGTGCGGACCGAGGTGCGCAGCAAGCACGCCGATTCGCACCTGGGCCACGTCTTCACCGACGGGCCCAAGCCCACCGGCCTGCGCTACTGCATGAATTCAGCGGCCATGCGGTTCATTCCCCTGGCGGATTTGGAAAAGGCAGGCTACGGACAATACCGCAAGTTGTTCGAGTGAGGCGAGCCAAAAAGGCGGAACCAGGTTAGGTCTCCGCCTTTTTGGCAGTTGGGGCGGATATGGTAGACTCGTCGTTACTCAGGTAGAGGGGGGGGCAGGGTTCGGAGTTCAGGAAAGAAGCAGTTGCCGGGCCTGATGGCCGCCGGCCCGAATCGTCCATGCGGGAGGATGGCGAGAACTATGGCTCCTCCCCTCGTTGATTGCCCGAACCCTGAACCCTGATACCTGAGTCGTTACGACTCGTCTATGCAACCACTGTCTTGATCGGTCACGGGCTTGAAGCGGAGGCCGGTTGCGGCGGCGAGGCTTTGTCCAGACCCGGCAGCCGCAACCCCTCGGGCATCACGCTGAAGAGCGACAGCAATACCGACGCCGCATAGGGCAGCGCCTGGATCAGCAGGAGCACCGCCCACACCAGCCGCTCCTCGGTCTGGTCTTTGCCGAAGTTGAGCTGGATCACCACGGCCATGACCAGCCCCAGCATCATCAGGGCCTCGCTGCGGGCCATCATCAGACCCTTGACCACTGCGCTCTTGTTTTCGCACTTCGGCGTGCGCAGAAACGGCTTGCTGGAGGTCAACAGGCCGCTCAGGATGCCGGTGGCGATGGTGTGGGTCAGCGACAGGCCGGCCAGCGCCGCGCCGAGCCGTTGCTTGAAGGTGCACGGCACCCGCGCCGTGTACAGCCACAGAAAATGCAGCAGTTTGAACATGAATGCCCCGATGGGCGGCAGCATCAGAACGTAGAGCGGAGCGCCAAAGTACTTTGGGAAAAAAAACATGCCGACCGCCCAGAGGATGCAGAGCACGTTCATGATGAAGCTGATGGCATCCCCGAACCAAGGCAGCCAGCCGGCGATGAAGTGGTAGCGTTGCACCAGGTTCAAGCCGCTCTTGCGGTTGAACGGGGATAGATCCGGCCAGTGGCGCTTCATGATCTGAACCGCGCCGTAGACCCAACGGAAGCGCTGGCGCTTGTAGCCGCCGAACGAATCCGGGGTGAGCCCCTTGCCGAAGCTCTCCTTGATATAAACGGCGTCCCAGCCCAGGCTCTGGATCCTCAGTCCGAGCTCGGCATCCTCGCAGATGCACCACTCGGCCCACTTGCCGGACGAGAGCAGCATCGCCTTGCGAATGATCGTCATGGTGCCGTGTTGAATGATGGCGTTGCGCTCGTTGCGGTGCACCATGCCGATTTCGAAGAACCCGTGGTACTCCCAGTTGATCATCTCCTTGAAGAGGTTGCCCTGCCAGCCCCGGTGGTCCTGGGGCGCCTGGACAATACCCACCTCCGGCCGCTCGAAGTGCGGCACGAGGGTCGCGAGCCAGTCGCTGCGCACGATGTAGTCGCTGTCGACCACCGCCACGAACTCGGCCTGCGGATCGGTGTGCTCCAAAGCGAAATTAAGCGCCCCAGCCTTGTAGCCCGGGTGGGTCTCTAGATGGAAGAATCGAAACTTCCCGCCCAGCGCCGCGCAGTGCGCCTCAACCGGCTGCCACAGCTCGGGGTGCGGGTTATTGTTGTCGATGACGAGCACCTCGTAGTTGGCGTAGTTGAGCGCCGCCAGTCCGTTCAAGGTGTCAATCACCATGTCCGGCGGCTCCTTGCAGATGGGCACGTGAATCGAAACCCGCGGAGGTGCAACGCCGGCCGAGGGGGATAGGGGCTTGAAGCTGCGCTTGAGCCCGTCGGTCCAGATCATCTCGGACATCTCAAACCCGTTGACCAGGATGATCATGAGCAGCCCCACCTGCATGGGCAGGAGGATCGCCCAGATGAAGGTTTCCCAGAACAGGAACTCGCCGAGCAGCGGGGAGACAATGACCCACACGAACACGGAAGCCGTGGTCTGCAGCAGCAGCGCGAAGAAAAGCTTGCCGCTGAAGGGTTGCGCGGGTTTTCGCCTCAGGTACAGCGCAACGAACAGAAGCCCCGTCAGCACGGCCGCGATTTCGTAATACCACATCGAGCTGTCCAGGATCGGGCCCTGGAAGGTGAACTTGGGCTTGCGCTCGACGTCGTAGATGCCCC
>JBFYWS010000258.1:0-4516 GCA_041310935.1 Desulfobacteraceae bacterium
TGAGTCGGATTTTCCTCGGATTCACACGGCAAACCCGTTAGCCGATTTGCCTCAGCCACGTCGCGATGGCCTCGGCGACCCCGTCGTCGTTGTTGGATGCCACCACCGGAAACCGCTGCGTGAGTTCGGGCGGCGCATTGGCGACCACAAAGCGTGTCCGCGCCCACTCGAGCAGATCCAGGTCATTGAAGTCATTGCCCACCGCAAGGGCCTTGTGCCGGGAGGCCCCCAGCTTCGAGGCCAGCCAGTCCGCCGTGGAGCTCTTGGAAACCTCTGAAGGAAAAATTTCGATCCAGGTCGACTGTCCATCCAGCGGGGAGGTGGTCTGGATGACGGTCAGCGCCGCAAGCTTGCGCCGCACGCTCCTCAGCGCTTCCTGAGCCCGATCCGGAGGCACGATCGCGACCAGCTGGGTGGCGGGGCCGAAGCGTTCGATGTCGCCGTCCCAGGGGAAGGCAAAACGGCTGTAAAGTGCGATGCGTCTTTCAAAATCCGGGTTGGAAGAGTTCGAGCCCACATAGCCGAACACGTGGCTGTCCGGGATGGGCCGCTGCACCATGAAATCGAGCTCGAGAGCGCGCAGCGCCTCGAAGGCCCGCCGGACGTCGCCGGTCTCCATACTCACGCTGCGCAGGATTTTTCCATGCGGGTAGTCGGTCACCCCGGCCCCGGTCGAAAAAATGACGAAATCCACCGGCAGCCCGGCCGCGGCGACCGTGTTGAAGGAGAACAGCGAGCGGCCGGTGGCGATGACCCGCGCAATGCCAAGTTCGCCCAGACGGCGCAGGCAGGACAGAACCGGCTCGGCGACGGTGCGGTCGGACCGAAGCAGGGTGCCGTCCAGGTCGGTGATGAAGATGCCCGTGACGCCACGGTCCGCGGGCGCGGAAAATTCACCAGTCTCATTGATGGTCGGCATGGGAGATTCGCTGGACTGCCTCGCGATGGGCGTTGTACGGGTTAAAATCCTGGCAACGGCTCAGGTGTTTAGGCTGAAGGTAGATAGACTGAAGATAGAGAAATGTGCGATCAGTATTGGCCTTCAGTCTTCAGCCTAAACACCTGAGTCGTTACAGCATTGTCCTTCAGTCTTCAGCCCTCAGTCTATCTACCTGGGCAGTTGCATTCATAGTAGAGAACCGCCGGCCCGGAGTCAAACAAAAAGGATCGGAAAATCCCGGCTCAAGTTGCCCGGGCGAGATGACGATATATAAATTACAGCGTTCAATCGTCTTGACGTTGGGGGACGGCAGGTTTCAGACTGCCGGGCGGTTCAGGGCGGTTCGGTGGAAGCTGCGAACGGAGGTTGAAGGGGAAATGGGGAAAGAGGCAATCATATTTTTTGACAAGCTGGGGTTCGGGTGGGTCATCGACAACGCGATCTTGAAAAATATCAGACTGGGCGTCCTGGAAGATGAAGACATCCCCAGCCGGTCCCTGATCAAGATCATCGAGAACATTCTTTCTGAGAAACAGGTGCTCTAGCCGCCTGCTGAGCGCCGGGCGGCGTCTGCCAGCCCCCGGCCCCATCCGACCGCAATCCCCGATGGTTTGATCGGCCGCACCGCCTGAAGACCCCGTGGGTCAGAATCCATAAATACACTTTGATGCAAGGGCATTGCGCGCTATAGTGGGAATGGAGTGTGACATCCGAAACTCCGAACTCTGTTATGGTATTTTTGTAACGACTCAGGATGCTATGATGGATGTGGAAGAGGGAACTACGAAATGCGCGAAAGGCGCGAAAATGGGAGCCAAGCACTTCCGCGTATTTCGCGCATTTCGTAGTTAAAATTTATTAAAAATAGCTGAGTAGCAACCATGGCGAATCGAACCCGGAATCACCACGCCTTTCGCGGCCTGCTGCAATCGGACGACGGCCTCATTTCCAAGGTCCTGCATGCAAATCGCCGAAAAATCGTTTTCGAAACCACTTTCGGGCTGCGCGGCCCCCTGGCGGGTTTTTTAAAGGACCAGACTGAGCACATCCTCTTCAGCGAGCGCTCACGGATTGCACGGCTGGGAGTTCAGATCGAAAGCGAACCCATCGCGCAGGCGCGCCTGCACGGCAACCAGGCGACCCTCACCCTGGAGGCCTCCTCGGTCATCCCGGGCTACCCGGGGCTGAGAGACCTGAAGGATTTTTTCACCACGGGGCTTCCCGTCGGCCGCCTCGTCTACTGCGACCCGGACGCGCTGCTCACCTCCGAGGAGGTGCTCGAGGCGGTCGAGCGCGCGGCGCTCAAGCTGCCGGTCTCGACGGCTATTTCCAGCGACGGCAGCATCGTCATCGCCCCGCACAAGGTCGCCTGCCGCCTCAAAGAGCCGCTCACCAAGGACGTTCTCAGCCGCATCCTGCTGCGGGAGGACGGGCGCGAACTGCTCAACCGCTACCAGGTCCGGGACCCCGTGGCGGCGGTCGCCATCGCCCCGGGCGAGGGGTTGGTCACCACCTGCTCGATGTTCCTGAACGAGCATTTCGTGGTGCTTCAAAGCGGCTTTTCCCTGGGGCGCAACCTCGCGGCCACCGTGCTCGATCCCATCAAGACCCGGGGGATTCGGATCTACCTGGAGATCATCAACCAGAGCGAGCACCCCATCGTGAACCCGCTCATCACCGCCAGGATCTACCGTGCCGCGCGCCGGGAGCTCATGAGCAACGGGCAAAAGTCCGGGCGGGGCCATCGCCTGTATTCCTTCGCGCAGATGCGCGGGCTGGCGAAACGCTTCGAGAGCCGGGGCCGCTCCAACTGCCACTTCATCGACCGTCCGGTGGCGGTGGTGCCCAAGGCCGCCGGCGGGCTCACGCGTGCCGAGATTTTCATGAACGGCCCGGAAGCGGCCTGCGACAGCACGCATGCCACGTGCGCCCTGGCGCGGCGCGATTTCTCCCCGCAGAGCAACTGCGTCCACAGCTACGCCACGGGCCGGCTCCAGGCCGCGCTCGGAAACGGCCCCTGTGCGCTGGCGGCGAAATATTTCCCCAACATCATCGAACACCGGGACATCATCAACCTCACCTGCGAGGGCAGGGTCGACGCCCTGTATTTCCTGGAACCGTCAAGCGAGCACGGACCGTTTCTCTCCCAGCTGGATCACAACCGGCTGCAGGAGTACCACGCCTTCGGCCTGGACGTTTACTGGGTCTCGGGGCTGAACCGGCGGCTGATGGTGCACACCATGCGCGACGGGATGGGGTATTTCGTCGTTCCCGAACGGCTCGCCGATTTCCACAAATCCATGCTCTTCGCGTTCTACGGCTCGAACCAAAAGCTCTCCCGGCAGGGCGGGCGGCGCCTGGAGCGACTGCTGGACGCGCTGATCGGCTTCTGGGGCCGCAACATCGGGATCGTTACCGGCGGGGGCAGCGGTGTCATGGAGCAGGCCAACACCCTGGCGCGGGAGCGCGGGATCCTGTCCGGCGCCAACTTCCTGGACATCACGGATCAGTCCCTGACGACGGACGTGGATTTCTGCCAGGTGTTCCAGTCCACCTGCCGGCACAGCCGCCAGAAGTGGTTCGAGATCGCCTCCTTCCCGATTTTCAACGTCGGCGGGCTGGGGTCCCTGGAGGAGCTGGGCATCACGCTCTGCAACATGAAGCTGTCCATCCTGGAGCCGATCCCGGTGATCCTG
The DNA here is from genome assembly GCA_041310935.1 of Desulfobacteraceae bacterium. GTDB lineage: Bacteria > Desulfobacterota > Desulfobacteria > Desulfobacterales > SpSt-501 > SpSt-501. The sequence goes on from JBFYWS010000258.1 coordinate 3,637, forward strand.
TTCGACACCGAAGGGGACGGGAGGTTCTGGGATGGGATGCAGTCCCAGATCGCCGAGATGGTCCGCAAGGGGCGGGCCCCCGCCTGGATCGCGGACAACATCGTGGCGACGGATGACCCGGAAACGGTGATCCGTGCCTATCGCGAGCGCCTGCAGCTCTTCTGAAAGTGGATTTCTAAGCCCCATCTGACGCCCGATAGCTGCGTTGTTCCGCATCTTGAAATGCTCGCGTACTGCCGTGTACGCTCCGCTTTCAAGCTGCGGAACGCCTTGCTCTCGGGCGTGATCTGGGGCTTATAAACCCACTTTATAGATGGGTTCGAGGGGTCCTGGGTCCAAGGGTTCAAGCGGACAGAAGGTGGCAGGACACCTTTGCTCCGTGAGGGACAGACCGTAGGCGATAGAAGGGCCAATGTGTTGATCTTGATGTTTGACTCGAACCCTTGACCCCTCGGACCCTTGAACCCTTTATAGTTTCTTTTCGTGCTTCGAGAGGTAGTCCGACACGCCTGCGGCGGTCGGCTGCATGCCGGTGTCCCCTTTGTGCCAGCCCGCGGGGCAGACCTCGCCGTGCTCCTCCGTGAACTGCAGCGCATCCACCACCCGCAGCATTTCATCCACGTTCCGTCCCAGGGGCAGGTTGTTCACCACCTGGTGCTGGACGATGCCGTTCTTGTCGGTAGGATAGGTTTGTGCACTTGACTCGATTTATTGGACTTCTTTTTTTCGATGTGGGCGTTGAACGAACGGCCGCACGCGAACAGGCGGTCCATGGTCTGGTTTAAAATGTGTTCGGCCGTGTGCATGGCCGGGTCGTAGTCCTTCTTTCCCATCCTACGCCGTTCCTCTCAGGGTGATTTTCTGAAGCCCGCTCAAAAAC
>JBFYWS010000262.1:0-3109 GCA_041310935.1 Desulfobacteraceae bacterium
CTTGTCCGTCACCTCGTCGGCCGGCGGCGACACCGGCTGGATGTGGCCTTTCTCGTCGCGGGTGTAGTCGCGCGAGTACCGGCAGGCGGGGTAAGCGCTGCAGGCGATAAAGTGGCCGTTCTTCCCGATCTTGATGTGCAGGATGTGTCCGCACTCCGGGCAGCTCAGGTCGGTGGCGAAGCCAACCCCCTTGATGCTCACCATCTTCTCGGTCGCGGTGTCGAGGTCCTTTTTAAACGGCGTGTAGAACTGGCTCAGGATCTCCTGGGAGTTGACCTGGTCGGTTTCGACCAGGTCCAGGTTGTTTTCCATCTTCGCGGTGAACTCGACGTCGAAGACATCCGAGAAGCTCATTACCAGCAGGTCGTTCACGATGAAGCCGAGCTCGCTCGGCCGGAAGTAGCCCCGCAGCATCTCCACGTAGCCTTTGTCCCGAATGGTGGACAGAATGGAGGCGTAGGTGCTGGGGCGGCCGATGCCGTTTTCCTCCAGCTCCTTCACGAGCGAGGCCTCCGAGAAGCGCGGCGGCGGCTGGGTGAAATGCTGTTTGGGATCCAGGCGGTGCAGATCCAGGCGGGCGCCCTCGTTCAGTTCCGGGAGCTGCTCCCGGCCCTTTTCGCCGTTGCCGTTGCCATCCTCCTCCTCCGCGCGGTACAGCGTCATGAAGCCCGCAAACTTGACGACGGAGCCGGTGGCGGTGAAGAGGTAGGCCGCCGCCGTGATGGATGCGGTCACCTGGTCGATCAGGGCCTCCGGCATCTGAGAGGCGATGAAGCGCTGCCAGATCAGCTGATAGAGTGCCAGTTGGTCGGCGCTGAGATGGGGGGCCACTTTTTCCGGCGTGTTGAAGACCGAACTGGGGCGGATGGCTTCGTGCGCATCCTGGGACTGTTTCGGGTTCTTGAAAAAGCGGGGCTTTTCCAAAGCGAATTTGTTGCCGAAGCGCTCGCGGATGAGCTCCTGCGCCTCGGCGGCGGCCACCTCCGCGATCCGGACCGAATCGGTGCGCATGTAGGTGATGAGGCCCACCGGTTCCCCGGGCCCCAAGTCGATGCCCTCGTAGAGTTGCTGGGCCAGCATCATGGTCTTCTTGGCGGTGAACCGCAGCTTGCGGATAGATTCCTGCTGCAGCTTGCTCGTCGTGAACGGGGGCGCCGGGTTCTTGCGGACGGTCTTTTTCTGAACCTTCTCCACGATGAAGGGCGCACCGTTGATTTCGTGCAGGATCTGCCGGGCCGCCGCTTCGTCCGGTATGCTGATCTTCTCCTTGCCCTTTTTGACGAGCTTGGCGGCAAACGGCGGGGGGGCAGCGCCCTGCAGGTGGGCCGTAATCGACCAGTACTCTTCAGGCTCGAAGGCCTGGATCGCGCGCTCGCGCTCGCAGATGATGCGCACGGCGACGGACTGCACGCGGCCTGCACTCAGCCCGCCTTTCACCTTGCGCCACAGGAGCGGGGAGACCTGGTAGCCGACCAGGCGGTCCAAGATCCGGCGCGCCTGCTGCGCCTCGAACTTATGACGGTCCAGCTCCAGCGGCCGAGTCATGGCCGTTTCGATGGCGTTTTTCGTGAGCTCATGGAAGAGGACCCGGTGAAAGCGCCGGCCCTTTTTCTTGAGGACATCGGCCGCATGCCAGGCAATGGCTTCGCCCTCGCGGTCGGGGTCGGAGGCGAGGTAGATCTCCTCCGCGTTCCCGGCGGCACGTTTGAGCTCCTGGAGCACCTTCTGTTTGCCGGGGATGGTCGTGTACGTGGGTGTGAAGCCGGCCTCCACGTCGATCCCCATTTCACGTTGCGGCAGGTCCCGGATGTGGCCGACGGTGGCGGCCACGTTGTAACTCTCGCCCAGATATTTTTTGATGGTCCGGACTTTTGCCGGCGATTCCACCACGACCAACGGTTTCGTCATGAGATCTCAGGTCCTCGATGTCACGGGGTCCGTGAACGGTCAACACGCGCCGCCACAAAAAGCGTGCCGGGCAGTTGCGTCACGAGCCCCTTCAGTTCCAGCTGCAGCAGGATGCCGGAGAGGTTTCCGGGCTCCATTGCAAGCCGTCGCACCAGATCGTCGATATGTATGGGATAGGCCGTCAAGGCCGCGACCACCGCGGCTTCCTCCGCCGTGAGCCGGTGCCGCGGTGCTTCCAAAGCGCTTTCACGCCGCGGCGGGGCGTCATCCTGGAGAAAATGCCCCAGCTCCGCGACGATGTCTTGCACGTTTTCCACGAGCTTCGCACCCTCTTTGATGAGGGTGTGGGTGCCCATGCTCTTGAACGACTGGATGCTGCCCGGCACCGCGAACACTTCGCGGTTCTGCTCGGCGGCGAGCCGCGCGGTGATGAGCGATCCACTGTCCTTGGTGGCCTCCACCACGACGGTGCCGAGCGACATCCCGCTGATGATGCGGTTGCGGATCGGGAAGTGATGCGCCTCGGGTCCGGCCTGGAGCGGGAACTCCGAAATCACCGCCCCGCCGGCTGCAATCCGCTCGGCGAGTCTACGATGCTGCGGCGGGTAGATGTTGTCAAGGCCGCTGCCCAGCACGGCGACGGTCCGGCCCTGCCCGCTGAGGGCACCCTCGTGGGCCGCCGCGTCGATCCCCAACGCCATGCCGCTCACGACTGTAAAGCCCAATTCGGCCAGGTCCTTGCAGATCCGGAGGGTCGTCTCCACGCCATAGGCCGTGGCGTTGCGGGAGCCGACCACGGCGATGGGCCGTGGGCAGCCGGCCAGATCGCCACGCACGTAAAGAAACGGCGGCGGATCGGGGATTTCCCGCAAGAGCGGCGGAAAATCCGGGTCCGTCAGGGTGACCAGGCGGCAGCCCTGGCGCAGGGTGCGCTCGATTTCCGCCGCCGCGCTCGCGGGCCGCGCTGGGTGCCGGATCGCTTCGGCCAGGTGCTCGCCGACCCCCTCGACCGCCAGGAGGTCGGCCCGGGCGGCCGACAGTGCGGCGCCGGGGGTGCCGAACCGATCAATCAGCCGTTTGAAGAGGAGATTGCCGACTCCCGGAACACTCTTCAACTGAAACCAGGAAAAGATATCGTCCAAGGCGCCTGCTGCCGTCCGATGAGGTTATCCGCCGCCGACAAGCGAAAACCCCCCTTGGG
>JBFYWS010000297.1:0-20902 GCA_041310935.1 Desulfobacteraceae bacterium
ATACCGAGCCGAATAGGTGCGCACCAGCTCGCCGTTCACGTAGGTGTAGGCCCCAGCCCCGGCGCCCGCCCCAACCACCAGCGCAGCACAGCCGGAGGCACACCACCAGCACACTCCCAGAATCCACGGTAAGAATTGGCGCGGCATGGTTTCTCCACGGGTAACTCATGTGTTTAGGCTGAAGACTGAAGACTGAAGGCTGAAGGGCAATTGTGATTGCACATGTCTTTTCCTTCAGCCTATCTACCCTCAGTCTATCTGCCTGAGTAGGTACGCGCCCAAACTATCATGCCCGGCCGGGGTGTCAAGTCGGAAGGCGGGAGTCCTGCGCACCCGCAGGGTCTGCCGCCGTGGCCGCATGCCGGTTGAATTCATTGACAATGCAAGCTGTTGTGAATAGAGTCCGAGTGTTGCCAACACAATGTTACGCCCTGACAGGGAGAAACCAAATGGAAACCGCAGAGCCCGCCCCCGCCTCATCCAGGCTGCTCAAGACACTCATCGTGATCCTGCTGGTGATCCTGCTGGCTTGGCCGGTGACCTTCGGCATCGTCTGGGGCCTGAACCAAGCCTACACCGCAATCGACCCGACCCGGTTCCCCTTTTCCGACTCCACGATCCAAGGCATCCTCCAGAAAACCAAGGCGGATGCCCCCGAGCCCGAGAAGGGCATCGCCCTGAGCCGGGCCATGACGGCTCGTCTGGAAGCGGAGCTCGACTCCCCCTTCGGCTGGTCGGTCAACGACCTGTGGGTGTCGCCCACCCGCTGGCTGGACAACCGCGGCAACCGCCAAAAGGGAGCCATCTTCGCCACCCGCATGCTGGTCACCTTTTACGCCACCCACCTGGCCAAATACGGGCAGGTGGACGCCGAAAACGAATTTCTGAAGGCGGCCCGGGAGAAGCATTTCGCCTTCACCGAGGAGAGCTGGTGGCTGCCCTCCAGCGAAAGCGAATACCAAAAGGGGCTCGAGCTCATCCGGAAATACGATGCCGCGCTCGCCCAGGGCAAGGCGGTCTTCAACATGCGCTCCGACGACCTCTACAACCTTTTCACCTTCATCCTCAGCAACCAGTTCCTGGACCAGCCAATGGGCCTCCTGGTCCAGGCCACCGAGAGCGTGCCCTACACGGAACTGGACGACCGCATCTACTACACCCAGGGGGTGATCCTGGTGCTGCGGGACTTCATGGGCACGCTGGTGGAGCTCTACCCGGTGATCCGAAGCAAGGGCGGCGATGAAAACATCAAGATCGCCTTTCATGAAATGGAGCGGATCTGCACGTTCGACCCGCTGCTCGTTCTGAGGGGGCGTCACGATTCGGTGATGGCCGACCACCGCGGCAAGATGGCAAGCTATCTCATTTCGATCCGGGAGAGGCTGAACGATGCGGCGCAGTCCATTCGACGGTGACGCAAGTTCAACTGCGGCGATTCATGGGAGGACTAAAGGTAGGGGGCAACAGACGAAGGCGGCGGGTTGCATCAACAGTATTTGACGCCGACCCCGACAGAATAATAGGACTCCTTCAGCGTCAATGCGCGGCTCCACATTACCTTGGCCCGGAACACCTCGTAATTGGGGGAATAAGGCGATTTTTCGACCCCGATGAATATTTCCGTGCCGATTTCAGGGGAGATATCCGACTCAAAACACATTCCCTCCCGGCTGTAGTTGACCATCCGGCCTTCAAAGTAGTTGCCGGTCAGGTAATTCTCGAACATGACGGTCGTCGTGTAGTTGCGCCGCGGGCTCTTGCGCTGCTCGACAGTGGAGGTTCCTTGAATAGCTTGCATACCTTCGAGTCCTCTGGGCGATCGAATGCCGGTCAGGCGCATGCGTCCTGCCAGCGTGATGTCGCCGCCGCTCACTTTTAAAAAATCATGTAGACTTGGCAGAGAATAATCAAAGCAAGCTCGCTGATCACACCCTTTGCCATGCCGATGAGATTTTCTTCCACTTTTATAAGGGCTCCATCACCATGAGTTTCGTATTTCAACTAGCACAGATTGTGCCCAACTCATCAGCTTATTTTTTTTCAATAATATCAGCCGATCATAAACCTGGATGGGGAATTTGCCTCCGTGCGGCGCCTATGAGTTGTCAAAAAAATGCCACAGCCTTATGAAATCATTTTCACATAGAAACGCCAGAGAAAGGATGGTCGCAGCATGAGTCTCTACGGGTTGGTGGGTGTCGTCGCCATAGGCGGAGTAGCGACCGCTCTCCAGGCCCATTTCATGGGTATTCTGGACAAGCGCATCGGCACTCTGGAAAGTGTTTTCATCACCTACTTCGGCGGCGGGCTTTTGATCGGGGTGATCATGCTGATCCAGCGCGGCGGACATCTCGGCTCCGGCGCGGCGGCGCCGTGGTATGCCTACACCTCCGGGATTCTGGGGCTTGTGATTGTCGGAACACTCGCCTATAGCACCCCCCGCCTGGGTCTGGTCGCCGCGTTCACCGTTTTTGTCGCCGCGCAGTTTCTGATGGGTGCGTTGGTCGATCACTTCGGCTGGATGGGCGCCGAGGTGCGGCCCTTGAATCTTGCGCGCCTGGTTGGGATGGGGCTGCTGTTGGCCGGGACATGGCTGATCACGAGGAGCTAACGCGCTCCGACGTGCACGCTATAGCCCCTATCCGCTGAATGGTTATAGCGGCGGTAACCAGGCGATTGCCAAAGCCCCCCGGTGGACCTATATTATCACCCATTCAATCCAACAGAAGAAAGGGGGAACTTATGCGCGCGGTGGGCAGATCGACTCTTGCGTTCGCTGTGATGTTGGCCGTCCTGATCGGTTTTAATTCGGCGGGTGGAGCCGACGCCAAGGACCTGATAGGCTGGGGCCTGGACGACCCCTACCACAAGCTTTACAAGTTCAAGGAATCCGAAAAGTTCAAGGCAACGGTCGTCAAGGTGCTGGAAGTCGTGCCGATACCGGGCATGAGCCCGGGTGTGGCCCTCGAGGTGCGCGAGGGCAGCGAGACCATTGTGGTGCATCTCTGCCCGGTGGGTTATGCCAAACCCTCGGAGATCGGCGTTAAGCCTGGGGACAAGGTGACGATCCGGGGCTGCTGGGCGGAGGTCGGCGGCAAGGACGTGTTCATGGCCGCCAAGGTCAAGAAGGGCGACACCTTCGAGTTCAAAGTGCGGCTTTCCAAGGACGGCACCCCCTTCTGGACGATGACGCCGGAGCAGCTTGCCAAGGAACTGCAGAACAAGGACGACTGAAAAGAGGCGGTGCGCCTCGACCCCAAGGGCATCTTCAACCGGAGCGACGTGTATGAGTCCGCGAGACTGGAAACCCGGGGAGCTGCTTGAAGCCTCCGGCGCCTACTGGAGCAGTTGCGCCCTGCACGCGGCGGTCAAGCTCGAACTGTTTTCGCACCTGGCGGACGACCGGTTGACCGCGGCGGAAATCGCCGGCCGGGTGAACGGCGCGGTACGGGGAGTGGAGCCTCTGTTGAACGCGATGGCGGCATTCGGGCTGCTGGTGAAAAGCGACGGCACCTACGCCAACTCAGCCTCCGCGCGCTCACTGCTCTGCCACGCGTCGCCCGCCTACATCGGGCACATGCTCATGCACCACCATCACCTGGTCGAGTCCTGGTCGCGGCTGGACCAGGCGGTGCTGGCCGGCCGGCCCGTGCGCGAACGGTCAGCGGTCAGCGACGCGCAGTGGCGCGAGAGTTTTCTCATGGGCATGTTCACCATGGCCATGGCTGTCGCCCCCCGGCTGGTTCCCGCCATCGACCTCTCGTCCCGGCGCCGCCTCCTGGACCTGGGAGGCGGGCCCGGTACCTACGCGATCCATTTCTGCCTCGCCCACCCGGGGCTTACGGCCGACCTCTTCGATCTGCCCACATCGCGCCCGTTTGCCGAGCGGACCATCGCCCGCTTCGACCTGGGCAGCCGGGTGGCCTTTCTGCCCGGGGACTATCACACCGACGAGATCAGCGGCCCCTATGATGCGGCCTGGCTCTCCCACATCCTGCACGCCGAGGGGCCCGAGGAGTGTGTCAAAATCATCCGCAAGGCGGTTTCGGCCCTGGCGCCGGGCGGGATGGTGATGATCCACGAGTTCATCCTCAACGACACCATGGACGGGCCGGTGTTCCCGGCGCTCTTCGCCCTCAACATGCTGCTGGGAACCCCCGCCGGCCAAGCCTACTCCGAGCGCCAGCTGATGGAGATGCTGGCGGCGGCCGGCGCCCACGACCTCCGGCGTATTCCCGTGCAGACGCCAAACGACTCCGGGGTCATCGTTGGCCTCGTTTGAACTAGAAGTGGTTTCACCATCTCGGGTCACACCTGAGGGCAAGGCGCAGACCGATTCGAAATCGCAGTCCGCCTGCGGAGGATGAGCATTTCGAGAGGTCTGCAATCCGCCTGCGGCGGACCATCGGGTGTCAGACGGGGTTATGAAACCACTTCTAAGCATCCGTTTCACGTGACAAGGTGCCAGGCAAAGGAAGGAAAATGCAGGCAACATGAACCCTGATATACCACCCATCGTCTCCATCGTGGGCCGCTCGAATTCCGGGAAGACCACCTTGATCGAAAAACTGATCCCCGAGCTGAAACGGCGGGGCTACCGCATCGGGACCATCAAGCACACCCATCATGCACCGGACATCGACCGGCCCGGGAAGGACACCTCCCGCCACTCCGCCGCCGGCGCGGACACGGTCATGCTCGCCTCATCGGGACGGGTGGCCATGATCAAGCAGACCGACGCCGAGGGCATCGACGCGCTGGCCGGTTATTTCAACGACGTCGACCTGCTCATGACCGAAGGCTACAAGCGCGAACCCAAACCCAAGATCGAAGTGGTACGGGCGGCCATGGGGACCGAGCTGCTGTGCCGGAACGACCCCCGCCTGGTTGCGGTTGCAAGCGATGCGCACATCGCCGTCGACGTTCCCGTCTTCCGGCTCGACGACCCCGGTCCCATCGCCGATTTCATCGAGCAGAAATTCCTGAACCGGCGACGGTGACAGCAGACCCATGACCAATCCCGATCTTGAACGGCTGAAGTCATGGTTCGCAGAGTACGCCTCCGGTTTCTACACGGGTGACCCGGAGCACGACCGGGTCTTCCGACTGAAAGAAAACCACACCGCCCGGGTAGCCATGGTGATTCGGCGGATCGGGCGATCGCTGGGGTTGGGCCCCGAAGAGCTCCGGGTGGCCGAGACCGCGGCTCTGCTGCACGATGTCGGCCGGTTTCGCCAGTACGCGGCGTACCGGACCTTCCGCGACCGGACTTCCGAAAACCACGCCCGGATCGGCCTGCGGTTGATCAACCGCAACCGGCTGCTTAACGGGTTCAGCCCTGCGCAAAGAGCCCACATCGCCCGGGCGGTGGCCTTCCACAACACCGCGCATCCGCCGGCCTTGAACGATTCAGAGTCCCGGCTCTTCCTAAAGCTGCTGCGCGATGCGGACAAGCTCGACATCCTGAACATCGTGATCGGGCATTACATCGGCCGCGCCCGCCAGCCGCAGGCCTTCAACGGATTGGCCCTCACCCACGGGGACCGATGCTCACCGCAGGTGCTGGCAGCCTTGCGCGAGTCCCGGTTCGTCCATCTTGAAGAGGTCCGAACGATCAACGATGTCAAGCTGCTTTACATCTCCTGGGTGTTCGACCTGAACTTCCCCGCCTCGTTCCGGGAGATGCGAAAAGGGCGCTACATCGAGCGCCTCTCCGCCTCGATGCCTGCCACCGCCGACGTGATCGAATGCGTTCGAATAGCCCGGGAGCACCTCCACCGCCAGGCCGGGCGGGCGGTTTGACTTTGGTGCTTAAATCTTATAGGTGCTGAGTCGAAGACCGCCCGCAGGGCCGGGTGGTGCGGGTGGATCGCAAGTCATCGGGCGGCGGTCGAGCCCGGTTCGGGAATCCGGCCACGTCCTGTCGCAAGGGTGGCATCCGACAGCAAGCGATTGAGCAGCATGACTGAGTTTCCTCTCGAATCCCTGATGTGCCACCGGGACAATTTGGAGCATGTCCTGGACAACCTGAAAGAAGGGATCATCGCCCACGACCTGCAGCGGCGCGTCTTTTTCTTCAACCGGGAGGCGGAGCGCATCACCGGCTACGACCGCGCGGAGGTGCTGGGACGAGATTGCCACGAGGCGTTCGGAACCCCCTTCTGCGGGGGGCGCTGCGCCTTCTGCGAGCCATCGTCGGATCCGCCCGAAAGCGCCGACCAATCCCTCAGCGTCATCACCAAGTCCGGGGAAACCCGCCGCATCGAGATGACGGTCACCCGCATGCACGACGACGCCGGGGAGCCCACCGGCATCCTATCCTGCTTCCGGGACGTGACCGACCTTATCCGCCTGCAGCTGCGCACCGGCGACATGACGCGGTTCAGCAACATCATCGGCCACGACAGCAAGATGCTCTCCGTCTTCAAGCAGATCCGGGATGTGGCCGGCTACGACTACCCGGTGCATGTATCGGGCGAAACCGGCACCGGCAAGGAACTCGTGGCCAACGCGATTCACAACGAAAGCCGCCGCGCCGGGGCGCCGTTCGTCCCCATCAACTGCGGGGCACTGCCCGAGGGGCTGATCGAAACGGAGCTCTTCGGGCACGTCAAGGGGGCCTTCTCCGGCGCCATCCGCGACAAGAAGGGCCGCTTCGAGCTGGCGGATGGCGGCACGGTTTTCCTGGACGAGGTCGCCGAACTCTCCAACACCATGCAGGTCAAGCTGTTGCGGTTTCTGCAGGAGGGCAAATTCGAGCGGGTCGGCGGGGAGCAGACCCTGCGCGTGAACGTGCGGGTCATCAGCGCGACCCACCAGAACTTGAAAAAAGAGGTCGGGCGCAACCGGTTTCGGGAGGACCTCTTCTACCGGCTCAATGTGATCCCCATCCACCTGCCCCCGTTGCGGGAGCGCAGAATCGACATCCCGAATCTGGTCGACCACTTCCTGAAGGAGGCGGCCGAGCGCTATGGCCGGGAACGGCTCGAGGTTTCCAACCCGGCTCTCGCGCTGATGCTCGATTACCGCTGGCCGGGCAACGTGCGCGAACTGCAAAACGCCGTGCAGTTCGCCTTTGTCAGATGCGGGGGCAAGCGGATCACGCCGGAGAGCCTGCCCCTGGAGCTGCGCGCGGCGAATGCGGTGTGCGCCCGCCGGGGTCCGACGAAGAAGCTTGAGATCGAGACGGTGCGCACGGCCCTGGAACGCACCGGCGGGAACAAAGCCAAGGCCGCCAAGCTCATGGGCGTGGGCCGGGCCACCCTCTACCGCTTCCTGAACGAGCACCCAGAGCTGTCCTGAAAGGCGGGGCTGGCCGCTCAGCGCGCAAGCCCCAGTTCCTGCTTCAGCCAGCCCTTGATGTCCTCGTCCAGGGCGTAGACCCCTTTCAGCTCGCAAACGTCCTTCTCGAAGCGCTGGGGCAGCTCGAATTTCGCCAGCTCCTGGGCCTCGTCGGAGTTGCGCCGGATCAAATAGATGCAATACGGCCTGGCCCAGCAGTTGACCACAAAATAGGTGGTGTAGTCGCCCTTCGAGCGGACCACGTAGCCGTCCCCCCTGGCCCAGTTGTTGCCCCACTCTAAATAAAGCCGGACAGCCTCTTCGGGGGTCATGTCCCAGTTGATCTCATCGATGAGATCCGCCTTGGTTTTCAACTCCTCGAGGGTGAGCATCCCGTCTTCCTCCTCTCGCTGCGATGGCCCCGCCACCTGAATCGGTCAATGTTGCCGCGGCGGCAATGGCCAGCTCCTGAGCCGGCTTTTAGCGCCCATACGTAACTTTGATGGACTTCCACAATGAAGTGGTATGTTTTTCTGTGGGAGTCCGCCGTGGCGGACCGCGATGGTATCGTGGCTGGAAGCCACTCCCACAAGAGCGACACTTCATTACCGATAGGACGTTGGCCGGTGATGGTCTCGTGGATGATCCTTATTGCCCTTCAGTCTTCAGCCTTCAGCCTAAATACCTGAGCAGTTACTTTTCGGGAATCTAGTGCAGCCGCGCCGTTCTGTCCACCGCACCAAACGAACAGGGCGCCCCTGCGGGCGCCCTGTTTTCGTATCAGCAGGTTCGGAAATGCTACGCGGCCGCGTCGAGCGAGCGTCGGTCGGCCATGGACATCAGCGTGCGTTCGCGGGCCTTGTCGATCCCGAGCGCTTTGCGCTTCTTGTCGATGTGCGCGATGATCATGCGCGCCATCTCGTAAGGGTCGTTGGCAAAGCCCCACTTGCCCATGCCCATGGTTTCGAGCTCTTCGAACAGGTGTTTGTGGAACTTCGTACCCTCCACGATGGGGAAGGTGACGCCGAAGACCGTGAAGACGCCGGAGGCCACGAAGTACTGGCCGATGGAGATGGCCTTCTCGCTCATGTACTCCGGAGCGGCACCCGCCACCGGCAGGTCGGCGATGCTGTTGCCCAGTCCGCCGGTCTTGACCATCTCGGAGGCGGCGATCAGGATGCGGCTGTTGTCGACACAGGAGCCGATGCCGAGGACCGGCGGCATGCCGACCGTCTCGCACACTTCCTTCAAACCGGGGCCGGCCATGTGCGCAGCCTCGGGGGTCGTCAGACCCGCCTTGGCCAGCGCGATCTGGGAGCAACCGGTCTGCAGCACCAGCACGTCGTTCTTGATCAACTCCTTGACGAGCTCGACATGCAACCAATCCTGTTTGACGCGCGGGTTGGTGCAACCGACCACGCCGGCCACCCCGCGGATGCGGCCGTTGATGATGTTGTCGTTCAACGGGGTGTAGGAGGAACGGAAGGTCCCGCCGAGCATGTAGTTGATGTACTCGTGCGAGAAGCCGTGCACGCCGATGTTCTTGATTTTGGGGATCTCGATCTTGGCCGTGCGGTTCTTGAAGCGGCCGATGGCCTGGATGACCATCTCATCCGTGCACTCCTTGGGCTTGTGGTCGTTGAACTCGATGTGGGTGGCGCCCTCGATGTGCGCACGCGGGTTGGTGGTGATGAGCTTTGTTCCGTAGCATTCGGCCACCTTGACCAAGCCCTGCTTGATGCACTGCACGTCGACGCACATGGCGTCCACGGCGCCGGTGACCAGGATGGCCTCCGTCGACATGAAGTTTCCGGCGTGCGGGATGCCGTGGCGGACCAGCACTTCGGCCCCGGAGCAGCACATCCCCACCAGGTTGATGCCCTTGGCGCCGGCTGCCTTGGCGGCCTCCACCAGGGTGGGCTCGCTCACCGACTCGATCATGGATTCGAACATGTTCGGCTCGTGGCCGTGGACGATGATGTTGACCTGGTCCTCCTTGAGGACCCCCATGTTCACTTCGATCGAGACCGGCGTCGGGGTGCCGAAGAGGATGTCGGAGATCTCGGTCGCGACCATGGAGCCGCCCCAGCCGTCGGCCAGTGCCGTGCGGCTGAACTGCTTGGTGATGTTGGCGTAGTCCTGGTCGACCCCCATGTGGGTGCGGTGCATCATCTCCATGATCTCGCGCATGGCCCCGCGCGGCACGATACCGTGCTTGCGCCAGGTTTCGAGCGTTTTCGGGGGCACGCGTTTGGCAAAGGGGATCTCGCCCTCCACCTGGGTGTAGGTGCGCTCGAGCTCTTTGTATAGATCCTTGGCGATGTCAATCAGCTCCCGGCCCTCGGTTGCAATGTCGATGGACTCGGCGACCGCCTTGAGCTTCTCGGGGTTTTTGATCGTGTAATCTTTGATGTGGCCGTTGACCACCTCGCGGAAGAGGTCCAGCATGCTCATGCCGTGGTCGGTGTGGGCGGCGCAGCCGGACGTTACGAAACGGGCGAAATTACGGGCCTGGATGGTGTCGATCGTAGCGCCGCAGACACCCACTTTGGAATAGGGGTCGCGCGCGTTCAGGCGGCAGGGGCCCATGAAGCAGTGCTTGCAGCAGGCCGACTCCGAACCGATGGGGCAGGCCTTCATGGTGTAGGCGCGCTCGAAGGCGGTTTCAACGCCGTCACGCCGGGCTTTGGTGAGCATCTGGGCCGTGGCGTCACAAATGGTGAAATCCCTGGGGTCAGGCATCTCCTTCTCTTTTTTCTTGGAGATGAGTTCCTTTTTTTCTTCCATGCGGAGTTCCTCCTTCGTGGAAAGATTGAAAAACGTCTGGGTCTACGCCGGTATTTTTAATTCATTAGGCGCGGTAGGGTGCCGAGTCGGTGTTTTGCTTATTTTGCCTACGGGAAAAAATATGTTTTGTCAAGGGGTACAAAATAGGGGCACGAAACACCCCCTGTTTTGATAGAGCTGAGTTGAGCGATTCTGATTTTGGTTCTTGCGAAAGGGCCCGATGGGATTCGACAAAATCGCTCAATTTAGGATAGATTAAGACAAGTTCCGTGCCATGCCTGGGCCTGATGGTGCGATGCGTGCCGGCCGACTGACGACCATGGCGATTTTTTCCTTGTCAGTTTGAAGGATTTCGTGTTTTATATGATCCATTCAACCATCACCCCGGACGAACCGGATCGGGCCGTCGGCAACGCACCATTCATCATCCGTACCGCCACCCCCACGTGGCGGTACGCCAGGAAAGGAAATTCGCATGTCGGAATCTGAAAACAAACCGCCTTCGGAAGACAAATCCCAGCCGGATGTGAAGATATTCTCCCTGAGCACCTGCAGCCACTGCAAGGCCGCCAAGAAGTTTATAGCCGAATGCACCATCAAATATGATTTCGTCGATGTGGACATGCTCGAGGGGGACGAGCGCAAGGCCATCATCGAGGACGTTAAAAAATTCAACCCGCGCTGCTCCTTCCCCACCATCATCATCGGGGAGAAGGTCATCGTCGGGTACAAAGAAACGGAAATCAAGGAGGCGTTGGGTATCGAATGAACGCTCAGCAGCTCTACGACATGATGAAAAAAGTGCAGGAGCCCAAGGGCTACTGCTTCAACACGGACACCGGGCGCGTCTTCGAGCTGCTCGACGCACTGATCCTGAACAAACAGCGCTACGGGTACATGGGCTGCCCCTGCCGCCTGCTCGCCGGCGACCGCGACAAGGACCGGGACATCATCTGCCCCTGCGTCTACAGCGTCCCGGACATCGCCGAATACGGCAGCTGTTACTGCAACCTCTACGTGTCGAAGGCCTGGAACGAGGGCAACCTCCCGCGCGACTACGTGCCGGAACGCCGCCCTCCCGAGAAGATGCCTTTCTAACCGTTCTTGACTTTTTTAGGGCGGTGGACCAATTATTTTAACAATTCAACACCCTGCTAGCAGCGGAATGAGGGGGTTCCAATGGAAGAAGAGTGCAAAATCACGCTCAACACCGGTTTGCGCGGTGTCACCATCGCCAACACCCGCATTTGTGAGGTCGACGGAAAAAATGGCCGTCTGGTCTACCGCGGATACATGATTCAGGATTTGGCAAACGCCAGCTACGAAGAGGTCGCCTACCTGCTGCTCTACGAGCACCTGCCGGCGGCCGAAGCGTTGAAGGGCTTCCGCACCCAATTGGCCGCCGAACGGGGAATCCCCCCGGAGCTCATCGCCGCACTTAAGACGCGGCCGCCCAAGGCGCTGCCGATGGACGTCCTCCAGGCCGCGGTGCCCATGCTCGCCCACCACGACCCCGACATCGCGGAGCACTCCCGGGAGGCCGCCCTGCGAATGGCCCATCGGCTGATCGCCAAGTTCCCGACCGTTGTCGCCGCCTGGCACCGCATCCGCAGCGGCAAGGACCCGGTCGCGCCGTCGCCTGAGCTCGGTCACGCCGCCAATTTCCTCTACATGCTGAATGGGCGGACTCCGGACGAAACCGCGACCCGGGCCATCGACACGGCACTCGTCCTGCACGCCGAGCACGCGTTCAACGCCTCCACGTTTGCCGCCCGCGAGGTGGCGTCCACCCAGGCGCACATGTATGCGGCGGTCGCCGCCGGTGTGGGCTCGCTGTCCGGAGCGCTCCACGGCGGGGCGAACGCCAAGGTGATGCAGATGCTGCTCAAGCTCGGCAGTGCCGACAAAGTGGCGGATTTCGTCAACGCCGAGCTCGACGCGGGCCGCAAAATCTTCGGGCTCGGGCATGCGGTCTACGATGTGGACGACCCCCGGGCGCACATCATAGCGTCGATGTCCAAGGCGCTGGGGGAAGGTGTCGGCAACCCGCGGTGGTACGAGATGTCGACCCTGATCGAGCAGACCGCCAAGGAGATCTTCCGCACGCGCAAAAACGCGGACATCCCCGTAAATGTCGATTTTTACAGTGCTTCCCTGTACTACTATCTCGGAATTCCGGTCGATCTGTTCACGCCGGTGTTCGCCATCGCCCGCGTGGCCGGTTGGGCGGCGCACATCATCGAAGAGCAGTTTGCCGGGGCCGCGGCCAAACCCGTGCTCTACCGCCCGGAATCCGATTACATCGGGGACTACTGCGGGCCCGATGTGTGCGAGTTCGTGCCTCTTGAAAAGCGCAAAAAGGGGTAGCGGCGATTCCCGATCCTCAACCGGAAGGATGAAATCTGTGCGGAATCAGGCCAATCTGCGAATGACGCGACAGCGCAGGGTGATCCTGGAGGAATTGCGCAACGTCAACACCCACCCCAGCGCCGATGAAGTCTACGCGATGGTGCGCAAACGGCTGCCCCGGGTCAGCCTGGGGACGATTTACCGCAACCTGGAGATCCTCTCCACGTCAGGCGAGATCCGCCGGATCGATTCGGGAGGCAACCTGAAGCGTTTCGACGGAAACGCCGACGGCCACTATCACATCCGCTGCCTGCAATGCGACCGGCTGGTGGATGCCTTCATCGAGCTGGGGCTCGACATCGACGAGCAGCTCAAGGGCGCCACGGACTTCCTGGTTTTCGGCCACCGGCTGGAGTTTGTCGGTCTGTGTCCACACTGCCAGCCGGCGCCCGCGGCGCCTTCACGCCTGCCGAACGTTGACAAACCCAAGCCCGCTCCCTAGCATTACCCGGGTGCTGGAAAACCGCGCCTGAGGCCGTGATCCGTGTTGTGCGGCTTTTGTAAACGCTCACATGCAATCGGCTGGAAGCTGGAAGCATGGCTGACGGCGCCCGATTTTTTTTGAGCTTCGCGCCTCACGCCTCTTGCCTCACGCTTATTGATAGATCTGCCTTGGCTGACGGCCTGATGCTTGCTTTTCAACACCCTGTTACAGTCTAACCAATGTAGAGGGGCGGATCGATGAACATCGTAATCAGCGGCGCGTCGGGCTTCGTGGGCTCGCGCTTGACCCGGGACCTGCTCGAAAGCGGCCACACCGTGACGGGGTTGGCCCGCTCGGAGCCCAAAACCGCAACGGCGCACCCGAACCATCGCTTCATCGCGGCGGACACCACCCGGCCGGGAGTGTGGATGAAGGCCCTGGCGGAGGCCGACGCCGTCGTGAACCTCGCCGGCCGGTCCATTTTCCAGCGCTGGACCGACACCACCAAGCAGGCGATTCGGGAGAGCCGCATCCTGACCACGCGCCATGTGGTCCAGGGCCTGCCATCGGGAAAACCAGTGGTTCTCGTCAGCGCCTCCGGCGTCGGCTACTACGGCAACCGCGGCGACGACGTGCTCACGGAAGACGCCCCCGCCGGGGACGACTTCCTCGCCAGGCTTTCGCAGGATTGGGAAAAGGAGGCGCTCGCGGCTTCCGCAAAAGGCGCCCGGGTGGTCCTGGCGCGCCTGGGGGTGGTGCTGGGAAGGGGCGGCGGCGCCATGGCCCAGATGATCCCGGCCTTCAAATTCTTCGTGGGCGGGCCGATCGGAAGCGGCCGGCAGTGGTTTCCGTGGATCCACCTGCAGGACCTCTCGGCGGCGGTGCTGTTTCTGATCGAGCACCCGGAGATCAGCGGGCCGGTCAACCTCTGCGCGCCCGACCCGGTCACCAACCGCGATCTCGCCGGCGCCCTTGGCCACGCCCTCAACCGCCCGGCCTGCATGCCCGCACCGGCCTTCATGGTCCGTATGGCGCTTGGGGAGTTCGCCGCGGTGCTGCTCGGCAGCCAGCGGGCGGTCCCCCAAAAGCTGCTTCAGCATCATTTTGGTTTCCGGCATCCGGATATCCAGTCCGCTGTGCAGGCTGTTGTGCACGATTAAACGCATGCGGTTTAGGAAGGGGATTGAAAAACAATGACCTTCGACGACATGGATGAAGCCGGCCGGCAATTCCTGAAGAACCTGTTCGAGCAAACGGGAGGCCAACTTTCCCGGCAGGTCTCCATGTATGACGTCGGTGCGGCGCTGGGCTGGGAGCGGGATGCGGCATCGCGGGCGGCGCAGGATCTCATGGCCGCCGGGCTGGTGGAAATCCGGACTCTGTCCGGGGGGATAGGGATCAGCACCGATGGGGCGGCCATGGTGCAATCGACGCTCGGCTCCGGCAAGCGGAGCGCAGCCATGGCCCGGCTTGGAAGCAGCCGCATCATGAACCCGGCCGCCGGCCAGGCTGTCGAGCGCGTCTGCGACGATATCAAAGCCCAAGCCGGCAGCCTGGGGCTTGACTTTGACACCTTGGCGGAGTTGATGGCCGATCTCAAGACGGTCGCCGACCAGTTGGGTTCTTCCCGGCCGAAGACCGCCATCGTGCGCGAAGGTCTGCGCTCGCTCGAAGGGGTGTTGAAGCGATTTGCAGGCAACAAAAACCTGGCCGCTGTCAGGGCCCTGATCGGTGATTGAGGACAAGCGCCCCCCGGAGGAGGCATGCCGAAGCCGAAAAAAACCTTCAAGCTCATATCCTGGACCGTATCACGGCCGGCGGCTACGTCGACACGTTCCGGCACTTCCACCCGGACACGGTCAAGTACTCATGGTGGACCTACCGCTTCAAAGCGCGGGAGCGCAACATCGGCTGGCGGATCGACTATTTTTTCGTGACCGCAGACCTTATCGAGCAGGGACGGGTCACGGAGGCGCTCATCGACAACGACATCCCCGGTTCGGACCACTGCCCGATCGGACTGGTGCTGCAAGTGTGAAAAGGCGGATTCATTGGACACCGTGATTCAGGACAGCCCGCATATTGTAGCGATATACGGCAGCCCCCGCCGCAACGGGAACACCGCCACACTTCTGCGGGAGGCGATCGCCGGGGCCCGCGCGGCCGGGGCCCGGGTGGACGAGATCGTGCTGCGGGACCTCAAGCTCTCCCCCTGCCTTGAGATCTACAGCTGCAAGCAGGGGGGAGAGTGCCGCATCCGCGATGATTTCCAGAAGGTGCGCGACGTGGTCCTGTCCTGCGGGGGGCTCATGCTGGCCTCCCCGATTTTCTATTACGCCGTGAGCGCCCATACCAAGATCCTCATGGACCGCTTCCACTCCGTGTGGGTGCAGAAGCACTGGGTGGAAAAAGGTTCCGGGCCGGCGCGATCGCAGCGCCGCAAGGGGCTGTTCATCTCGGCCGGGGCCACCCAGGGCCGGAAGCTCTTCGAGGGGACACTGCTCAGCGTGCGCTACTTCTACGACACCCTGGACATGGACCTCTGGAAGACGCTGCTCTACCGGGGGCTCGAAGACGCGGACGATGTCCTGAAGCACCCGGAATACCTGGACGAGGCCCGTCGGGCGGGGGAGGAACTCGCCGGGGCGCTCACCGGGTGCGCGCCTGGCCCCCACCGGCAACCGGCTGCGACCGCAACTTTGAAACACGACCTCGAATGACTCAGGAGCGCTGACATGACCTTGACGTTTTCAGCCATCGATCCGGACCGGCAGACAGACTACCTGGCGCTCCTGGCGCAGTGCCCGCAGGTGGCCTCGGACTACAGCTTCCTCAACATCTGGGCCTGGGCCGAGGAGTACGGCCTGCAATGGGCCTGGAACGAAAAACTGGTCTGGATCAAGCAGACCCGCCCGCGGGAGGCGTTGTGGGCGCCGGTCGGCCCGTGGGAAGCGGTCGACTGGGAGTCGGTTTTCGCGAACACCCCGGCGGGCCCGGCGTTCATCCGGGTGCCCGAGACGCTCGCCGGCATCTGGCAAGCCCGGCTCGGCGCCCGGGCGCTCAGCGAGACGGAACGGGGCAACTGGGATTATCTCTACGCCGTGAGCGATCTCATCGACCTGCCGGGCAACCGGTTTCACAACAAGAAGAACCTGCTCAACCAGTTCCTCAATTCCAACGTCTTCACCTACGTCGATTTCGGCCCGCGGCTGATCGATCAGGCCATGGCCATGCAGGAGGACTGGTGCACCTGGCGCGACTGCGAGTCCTCCGATATGCTCTCCGCCGAGAACCGGGCCATCCTGCGGATCTTCGACCGCTGGGACCGCTTCGACCGGGTCATGGGCGGGGCACTGTTCGTGGAAAACATCATCGTCGCCTACACGCTGGCCGAGCCGTTGACCGCGGACACCCTCGTCATCCATTTCGAAAAGGGCTGCCCCGCCTACAAGGGCGTCTACCAGGCCATCAACCAGCTGTTTCTCTCCCGCTCGGCCGGCGGGTTCCGCTTCGTCAACCGCGAACAGGACCTGGACAACGAGGGGCTGCGCAAGGCCAAGCTCTCCTACAACCCGGTCGAGTTTCTGAAAAAGTGCAAGGTGACGATCACCGACTGAGAAAGGGGGCTGCGGCCCCGCGCGATGCCTTTCCGCCCATGGTAACGGGCAGCAGGAGGTACAAAATGAGCACGGATGCCAGCAAGAAGGATACGTGCAAAATAGGGGCAACGGAGCTTTCCGGGTATCGGACGCGGCTGCCCGGCATCACCGAGGCGATCATCGCCAGTTGCTCGGAGCGCGATTGCCAGACGCTCGTCGACTACGAGCCGTTCCCGTCCCGGCCGGTCGTGGTGGAGATCATCGGCCGCATTCGCGAACTGCTCTTCCCCGGCTATTTCAGCCGCGAAAAGGTCGACCCCTTGACGCTGCGCTACAGCATGGGGCAGGCCGCCACCGGGGTGTTCGACCAGCTGGCCGAGCAGATCTGCCGCAGCATCCGCCACGATTGCTTCCGCTACGAGCAGCCCTGCACCGACTGCGAAAACCGCGGCCACGAGATCGCCCTGCGGTTCCTCCAGGATCTGCCGGCCATCCGCAAGATCCTGTCCACCGATGTGCGCGCCACTTACGACGGCGACCCGGCTGCGCGCAGCTACGATGAAATCATCTTCAGCTACCCGGGCATCTATGCCATCGCGGTCTACCGGGTTGCCCACCGCCTCTTCGAGCTGGGGGTGCCGCTCCTGCCGCGGATCATGACCGAACATGCCCACAGCGCGACCGGGATCGACATCCACCCCGGGGCCGAGATCGACGAGCGCTTTGCGATCGACCACGGGACGGGGGTCGTCATCGGCGAGACCACCCGCATCGGCAAAAACGTCCGCATCTACCAGGGGGTGACGCTGGGGGCGTTGTCGCTGCCCAAAAACGCCGGCGAACAGTACCGCGGCCGAAAACGCCACCCCGCCATCGAGGATGACGTGATCATCTACTCCGGCGCCACCATCTTAGGCGGCGACACCGTCATCGGTGCCCGCTCGGTGATCGGCGGCAATGTGTGGATCACCGCCTCGGTCCCGCCCGATACCATGGTGGTGATGGAGGCCCCCCGGTTGATCTACAAGACACAGGGGAGCCCGGGGCACCCCGAACCGTAACGGCCCGCATTAATGGCAGAAGGAGCCCGCCCATGAAATACTACGCCACCATCGGCAGC
The DNA here is from genome assembly GCA_041310935.1 of Desulfobacteraceae bacterium. Lineage (GTDB taxonomy): Bacteria > Desulfobacterota > Desulfobacteria > Desulfobacterales > SpSt-501 > SpSt-501. The sequence continues at coordinate 17,621 of JBFYWS010000297.1, forward strand.
ACGATCGGATCGACCCCCCTGGTGCAGTTGAACCGCATCGCCGCCGGCCTGCCGGCCCGGATCTTCGCCAAGCTGGAATTCTTCAACCCGCTGGGAAGCGTCAAGGACCGCATCGCCGCCGCCATGATCGCGGCAGCGGAGCGGGAGGGGAAAATTACGCCCGACACCCTGATCGTCGAGCCCACGAGCGGCAACACGGGCGTTGCGCTCGCCTTCATCTGTGCCGCCAAGAATTACCGCCTCTGCCTCACCATGCCGGACACCATGAGCGTCGAGCGGCGGAAACTGTTGACGCACCTGGGGGCGGAACTCGTGCTCACGCCGGGTGCGGGCGGGATGAAGGCCGCCATCGACACGGCCCAGGAGATCCTCGCCTCCCGGAAGAACGCCTTCATGCCCAACCAGTTCGCCAACCCGGCCAACCCGCAAGCGCACCGCGAGACCACGGCCGAAGAGATCTGGCACGACACGGAAGGCCAGGCGGACATCCTGGTCGCCGGGGTCGGCACCGGCGGCACCATCACCGGCATCTCCCAGGGGATCAAGGCGCGCAAGCCCTCCTTCAAATCCATTGCGGTCGAGCCGGCCGGCTCCCCGGTCATTTCGGGCGGCCCGAAGGGCCCGCACAAGATCCAGGGCATCGGCGCCGGCTTCATTCCCGAGGTGCTGGACCGCTCCATCCTGGATGACATCGTCACGGTGACCAACGAGGACGCCTTCGAAACCGCGCGGGAGCTGGCCAAAACAGAAGGCATCCTGTGCGGCATCTCCTCCGGGGCGGCGACCTGGGCGGCCCTGCAGGTCGCCCGGTGGCCGGAGTCCGCCGGCAAGCTGATCGTCGTCATCCTCGCCAGCACCGGCGAGCGCTACATCTCAACGGAGCTGTTCACATCGTGAGCCGCTGGGAGCGGTCAAAAACCAGTCTGTTTGAGTTCATCCTCCACCGTCCATGACCACCACCGCTGGCGCCGGGGGTTATGGAAGAGGGATGTATCCTCATCGAACTCCGCCTGCCGCTTTAAGTTCGCCTCCATGGCGGCGTTGATTCGGTCCTTGATCTGCCGGGCCAATTCCGCGCGCACCTCTGGAAGCGTCGGCTGTATCACCAAGACCTCCGCTGCCCATTTTTGGCTCTCGCGCGCGAGCTTCCGCGCCGCAAGCTCCGTGAGTGCAAAGTGGATTTGTTCATGCTGCAGCACGTAGCCTCGCAGGTTGGCCGGAATTGTGGGGTTCCACCAGGATCGATCGGGCAGCATGACGGCTTCAAACCCAAGACGCTCAATTTTGCCGAAGAAATAGCTCTGGCCGTACAAATCCCCGCTCGTGATTCTGAAGCGTGAATCGGCGGTCAACCGGATCTGGATGGCCGCATGCGCGTTGATTCGCTGCGCATGCTCCGACATCTGCTCCGATAAGGAGGCTGCGCGAAAATCCTCCGGGGTCAATTCCCGGTAGACAAAACCGGTCGTGAGTGTCTGCTGCAGGTCATCCGCCGCAACCATGCGCGGTCGGGCATATTCCGGCAACTGGGCGCACGCGGGGATGAGGGAGAGCACCAAAGCTAAAACTGCGTATCGGAGGAAGCGATTCATATGAGAAGGACTGTCCGCTAGAGTTACTATTCAGCAATTTGAAATCGCTTTTAACTACGAAATGCGCGAAATACGCTAACGTGCATAATGACTCAGGTGTTTAGGCTGAAGGGTAATAATGATCGCGCCCTTTTTCCAAAAACCCTTCAGCCTCCAGCCTTCGGTCTATCAACCTGATTAGTTACCCGCTCGATTTCACTCACCAGGCCGACATGATGAAACGATCCACGGGGGCGTAATCATCGGTCAGGGGGGCAACTCCTGCCCCCGCGGGGACATCCAGCCGCTTGGCCAGCATGGCGGCCATCTCCGGGTCGGTAGCGGTCAGGCGGGGCTCATCCGCTGAGGCAAAGGCCGCAAGCATGACGTTCTGCCAGCTGGCGCCATCCTGCGGGTTGCGCACGGCAAAGGCCAGCACCCGGGGAAACACCCGCGTGTAGGTCGCGAACATGGCGTGGAAAAGGCGGCTGCGGTCGCCGCTCAGGGCCGAGATCAGGTTTACCAGAACCACCCCGTTCGGCGCGAGGGCTGCATGCATGCGCTGCACGGCCTCCAGTGTCGTCAGGTGAAAGGGAATGGCATAATGGGAGTTGAAGGTATCGCAGAGGATGGCGTCGTAGCTCTCGCGGTTCCGGTTCAGAAACGTGCGCGCGTCCTCGGCGATGATGCGCTGGCGCGGGTGGTCCTTCAGCTCGAAATGCTCCCGTGCCAGGGTGGTAACGCCGGGGTCCAACTCCACCACATCCACGCGGACGTCCGGGTAGTGCGCCAGGGCGTATTTCGGGAAGGAAAACCCGCCGCCGCCCAGAACCAGCATGCGTTTCATCTCCGGCACGAAATGCTCCACCAAGCGGAAATGACGCGTGTAGCGCAGAGCGAGCTCCGCGGGGGCGTCCATGTACATGGCCGACTGCGTCGCCTGCGGGCCGGTGATCATGACGCGCATGAGCCTGCCCGTGTCATCGTCAACACCCTTGAAGACGATCACCCGGTTGTAGGCCGTGTCCCTGTCCACGAAACCCCCTGCTGCCAGCCGAGCATCGTAATCGACCGTTACAAGAAGTGCGGCCAGGAACAGGACGCAGGCCGCAGCCTTGAGGCGAACGCCGCTGCGCGCCGCCAGCAGGGAGGCGAGCGCCAGCACAGCGGCCATGAGCAGAAGAATGTTCGTGCTGCCCAGCCAGGCGATCAGCACGAAGCCGGCCAGAAACGTGCCGACGATGCTGCCGATGGTGGAGATGGCATATAGGTTGCCGGCCGTCCGTCCGCTGGTTTGGGTGTCGGATAGCTTCAACCGCACGGCAAACGGCGCCACCATTCCCAAAAGCACCGCAGGCGGGGCGAACAACAGCAGCGTCGACCACACGGCCGCCGCGTGCAGCCCCGCGCCCTGCGACTGCAGAAAGCCAAGCACGAAAGACTTGGTCAGAGCGATGGCGGCGGTCGCCAGAGCGGCCAGCAGGATGATCCGCCCGAGCAGCCGCGCCTCGGGCCGCCGGTCCGCCACACGGCCGCCCCACCAGTACCCCAGGCTCAGCGAGGCGAGGATGATGCCGATCAAGCTCGTCCAGACCACCAGCGAGGTCCCGAGATACGGGGCCAGCACGCGCGAGCCCGTCAACTCGATCACCATGACCACCGCACCGCACAGAAAAACGGAAATTTCTAGCATGCAGCTACCTTGCGACTG
>JBFYWS010000447.1:0-6952 GCA_041310935.1 Desulfobacteraceae bacterium
GGCATTGCGCTGCTGTTGTTTTTCGTGACGGGCCCGAGCGAGGAGATTTTCTGGAGAGGGTATCTGCAGCGCCAGCTGATGAAACGCTTCGGCCGCTGGCCGGGCTGGGCCCTGGCGACAGTCGTTTATGCCGGCGTGCACGTCTGCTCCCTCAACTTCATGCTCGTCGGCGCCGCAGCCGTGGCCGGCGGCTTCTGGGGCGCCATGTATGCGCGCTGCGGGAACCTCGCACCGGTGATCGTCTCGCACTCCGTCTGGAGCGCGGTGATCTTCGCGGTGTTTCCGATGCACTGACAAGGCGTTTGAGCGTTCGGATCGTTTAGAACGCTACGGGCTCTGAAGCGTTGAGGTGCAGATAGGGTCATCCGATCCTTTCGGGGCATCCCGCCGGAGCATCACCCGTCCTGCGGCGGCGGAGCCGCTCCGATCAGCAGCTTGATCGCATCGAGCAGCGGCGGCTGCAGCGCGCGCCACCGGGGCTGGATCGCACCGCCTTCGGTCCAGTTGAAGTCGACCGCCTCGTACCTCTCCGGGATGACGTGATCCTGGTGCTCGCCGTAAACGCTCTCGGGGTAATACTCGATGAACATCATGCGCAGGGGCTCGATCTTGAAGTCCCGCGCCACCGAGGTGGCGACATGCCCCGCACAGCTGCGCACAGATATGCGGCGGCCGGGCAGATCGGAGACGAGCACGACAACGGGCCGCAGGTGCGCGAGGCCCCGGGAGACGTCCCGGGAGAGGTCGTATATCCGCAGCCGGCACTGGCCGCTCGCCAGCCTGAGCTTGCCGCCGAAGCCTTCCCAGCTGTAAATATCATCGTGGATGAGCATGGGTATCTCCAACCGGAGCAGGGATCTCACAAGTAACTACTCAGGCAGACAGACTGAAGGCTGAAGGTTTTCAGGGACAAACCATGCGTGACCACACAAGACTTCGGGCATTTGAGTTGGCGATTGAACCAAAGATCGTAGGAACCGAGAAGGTCTTGAATGGCTTGATTCGTGCTCTGCAAGTTGTCGTCTATCCTTCAGCCTTCAGTCTTCAGCCCAAACACCTTAGTAGTTCCCGCCGCAGGTCCCGCGAGGCGCCGCGCAACGCCGAAGGTGGGCTTTCGGCGAAGCCGTCGCCGGCTAACGAGTGAGCGCGCTGTAGACCCGCAGCAACCGTCCCGGCAGTTCGGTCACCTCTGAAATCACGTGGTGCCGGGCCTTGCCGTAGAGCTCGTCCAACTTGGGGTCGGCGGGAAGGTTCACCGTCAGAGCGTGGAAACGGATGTGCCGCGCGCTCATCTCCAGGACCGCCTTGCGCGTATCCGCGACGGCGTAATGACGCCGGTAGTCGTCATCGTTGGGGAACCCGTCGCTCAGCACCATCAGCAGCCGGACTCGTGCCGCTGTTTCCTCCAACTCCCGCCCGGCGTGCCGGATGGCCGCCCCCATGCGGGTGTTGCGCTGGGGCTGCACCGCGCCGATCCGCCCCTTGACCTCGTCCGACAGGGGCTCCTCGAAGCCTTTGATCCGAAAATAGTCCGCTCCCAGCCGACCGGCCCCGGAGAAGCCGGCCACGGCAAACCCGTCGCCGAGCGCGGCCATGGCTTCGCACAGGATGACGATCGCCTCCTTTTCGATTTCCAGCACTGCAGCCCCGGCACCTGGCACGCTGTTTGCGGTCGACCGCGAAATATCCACGAGCAGCAGGGCGGCCACCTCACGCCGGTCCTTCACGCGCTTCGTGTAAATGCGCTCGGAGGGGACCTCCCCGGTCTTGCGGTCGACGGCCAGGTCGATCAGCTTGCGGGTGTCGAACTCGTCGCCGTCCACCCACTGCCCCAGCCGTTTGAGGCTCTCCGGCCGCAGACGCTCGAACGCCCGGCGGGTCTGCGCGACCAGTGCGTGATGCCGCCGCAGCACATCGGCATAGAACCCGGCCCCATCCGCCGCGACGGGTCTCTCCCGCACGCGCACGTGCTGCGGGAGGTAGTCCCCGAGCGCCTCATCCCATTCCGGGTACCAGAACACCGGGTCGGTCCCCGGGGACTCGTCCGGACGCGCCGGGGAGGACCGACCGTTGGAACCCAGGAGTTCCGCCAGCCCGACCCCGGCCAGATCGGCCGCACCGCAGAGCTCGCGCACATCCTGGGCCGACAGCCCGCCGGCGTTTGCCGCCAGGCGCCGGCGGATGTCCGCGGTGTAGGCCTTGAGCCCCTTCTGCGCGAGGGCTGCCCGGATCGCATGGGCCTGAGGCCCGAACGGCAGACCGCCGGATGTCGCCGGGTTCGGCCAGGGGCGCCAGCCGAAGGGGGTCGGCCAGTACGGTCCGGCGGTGGGCTCACGGCGCACATCACCCATCCGGCACGATAACCGGGCCGTATCGAAAAAACGGGCGGTCAGCTCGGCGGAGGCCTCCACCGGGCTGCCGGCGGCGAGGGCGGTCGAAAACGCGGCGGTGATGGCGGCGAGTGCTGCGGCTTCGGCCCCGCCCGCGCCGGGGCACTCCTCTTCCGGCAGGCCGAGAGCGAGGCGTAAAAAGAGCCACGTCAGAAAACCGCTGGCCGGCCTTGAATCGGCCAGTGCCTCCCGCCGCAGCAGCGGATAATGACGCCGCACCAATCCCGGGTAGTGCCGGGCGAGGCACTGGCGGATCCGCCCCAGTTCGAACACGGTGAAGAGATCCGCGGCCAGCGGCTGGTCCGGGAACATCCCCAGAAAGCGGCCCAGGTCGCCCGCCTCCCCATCCGGGGGGGTAGTGCCGCCCATGTATGGACGGCAGCGTTCCAGAGCCTTATCCAAATCGAAATCAACGGTGCCGAACTCGTGAAAACTGGCCTCCAGACGAACCAGCAGCGTGTAGAGCGCGAGGTTGTCCTGCCTGCGGGCGAACCGGCCGATCTCCGCGGGCAGATAGATGGCGTGTCCGTCCGAGCATACCAGCGCGCCGGGTACTGCCGCACCCCCGGGCAACGGCCGCAGCGTCAAGGCGAGCCCGGTGCGGGCCTGGAGGTAGCGCTGCAGGCGGTCCCGCACCTGGGCAAACCCGACGCTCACCTGCAAGCTGGCGCAGTGCTCCTGCCCGGCCCGCGACTCCAGGGCCAAGTGGCGCGTGCCGAGACCGGGGTTGCGCCGGTAGCGCGCGAGCGCGCCGGAGGCAAAGTCCTTCAAGGCCGTCTCCGATAAAAGCGCAAGCCCTTTGTCCAGACCCGTTAGGAAGGGCTCGGCCAGACGGTGGTCCGTGCGGATAACGCGGCTGAGCTCGGATAGCTGCCATGCCCGCCGCTCCACGGTGAGCCCGAGCGCCGCCCGGGGCAGGGCGCGGCTGAGACACCGGCCCTCCTCATAGGTGAGATCGCGCGTAAAGGTGTCGCGGAGCAACCCGAGGAAGACTGCCGCGCCGGGCCGGTCGCCCGCAGCCAACAGGCGTCCGAGCGCCCGCAGCGGCTCTCCCAGCGTGTGGTTGCCCTTCTGCGCCATGGCGTGCCAGGCCTCGAGGAACCCATCCAGCACGTTCACATCATTGCATTGCAGGACGGCGGGCAGGCTCTCGGCCATGATCCGACCCTGGGTGGACCCGGCATGGGCAGCCTCCCGGACATGGCGGCAGAACAGATCCAGGCACTCGGGCGCCACCGCGCCGATGAGCTCGGCCAAGCCCCCGGCCACCGCCTGCCCGAAGGAGATCTCCACCCCCAGGGCCCAGATGGTTTCAGAGGCCAGCCGGTCGAGGAGCGCCGGGTCCGGCGCCCAGGCGTTGCGCGCCATTCGCTCTGTCACGCGGGCCGCCAGTTCCGGGTCGGCTCTGGACAAGGGTTCCAAGGCGTGAGGGATGACGGGGGTCAAAAGACATCCTCGATCAGATCGTCAAGCGTCTCCAGCAGCCGCTCATCATCGGTCAGGGGCAGGCATATGGCGGTGCGCAGGGCTTGCCTTTCGGGAACACCCTTCGCAAGCAGCCGGGCGGCGTGGATCAGAAGCCGGGTGCTGGCGCCCTCGGTCAGCCCCTGTTCCCGGATGTTCCGAATCTTCTCGGCCAGCCGCACCAGTTTCAGGGCGGATTCGGTGTCGAGGCGGCCCTCATGGGCGACGATCTCCGCCTCCTGGTCCCGGGCCGGGTAATCGAATTCGAGCGAAACGAACCGCTGGCGGGTGCTCGGCTTGAGGTCTTTGAGAATGGACTGGTACCCGGGATTGTAGGAGATCACCATCATGAAATCCGGATGGGCCGGGATACACTCGCCGGTTTTGTCGATGGAAAGCCGGCGGCGGTTGTCCGTCAGGGGGTGGATCACCACGGTGGTGTCCTTGCGCGCCTCGACGATCTCGTCGAGGTAGCAGATCGCCCCGCTGCGCACCGCCTGGGTCAGCGGGCCGTCCATCCAGACGGTCTCGTCGTCTTTGAGCAGGTAACGGCCGACCAGGTCGGATGCGAACAGGTCCTCGTGGCAGGCCACGGTGATGAGGGGCCTTTTCAGCCGCCAGGCCATGTGTTCCACGAAGCGGGTTTTGCCGCAGCCGGTGGGTCCCTTGAGCATCACCGACAGCCGGGCGTGGCAGGCGGCTTCGAAAACGACCGCCTCGCCGCCGGTCTCCAGATAGTAAGGTTCGTCCAGAATGCGCAAGCCGCCCAGATCGTTTGACGTCATCATGATCACGCCTTCCCGTATACCTTGCCATGTTTGGCCGGATGTAATATGCTTTATACAATTTTATGACACACGACAGCAACATGATTCACAGACTCGCCGCCGAGGACAAGGAAATCATCCTGATCGGCACGGCCCACGTCTCCCGCGAAAGCGTCCTGCTGGTCGAAGCCGTGATCGCCGACGAGAAGCCCGACACCGTCTGCATCGAGCTGTGCTCCTCCCGCTACCAGGCGCTACGCCAGAAGGACCGCTGGCGGGACATGGACATCATCAAGGTCATCAAGGACAAGAAGGCCTTCCTGCTGCTGTCCAACCTCCTGCTCGCCTCCTTTCAAAAACGGATCGCCCGGAAAATGGACGTGCAGCCGGGGGCGGAGATGCTCAAGGCGGTGGAGTGCGCCGATGCCGTGGGCGCCGAAATCTGCCTGGCGGACCGGGACATCCGCACCACCCTGTCGCGCGCCTGGCACTCCATGGGGTGGTGGAGCCGGGTCAAGCTGCTCTCCCAACTGCTGCTCGCCATGGGCCAGACCGATGACATCACGGAGGCGGAGATCGAGCGCATGAAGCAACAGGATGTGCTGGAAGCGCTGCTGTCCGAGGTCGGCCAATCCATGCCGGCGCTCAAGGCCATCCTGATCGACGAACGCGACCAGTACCTGGCCGAGAAAATCCGCCGGTCCCCCGGCCGGAAGACCGTGGCCGTGGTGGGCGCGGGTCACGTCCCGGGAATCAAGGCACACTGGGGTGCGGCCGTCGACCTGCCCGCCCTGGAGCAACTCCCGCCGCCGGGCCGCTGGGCCGTCATTTTGAAGTGGGGCATCCCCGGGAGCATCGTGGCCCTCTTTGCGGCCGGGTTCTTCCACGGCGGCAGCCAGGCCGGCCAGGACATGATCCTGCTCTGGAGCCTGTGCACCGGTGTCCTGGCAGGGCTCGGGGCCGCCGTGGCCTTCGCCCATCCGGCCACCATCGTTTCATCGGCCATCGTCGCACCGTTCACGACACTGCACCCCTTGATCGCCGCGGGCTGGATCTCCGGGCTGGTGGAGGCTTTTTCCCGCAAGCCCAAGGTGAAGGATCTGGAGAGCCTGCCGGACGACATCCTCTCGGTCCGCGGTTTCTGGCGCAACAACGTGACCCGCATTCTGCTGGTCGTCGCCTTCGTCAATCTCGGGGCCTCCATCGGAACGCTGGTCGCCTTCCCGATCATCGTGCGGGTGTTGTTGGGCGGGACGCAGTAACGATGGCTTCGGATGACGTTCTATGAGTTCATCAATAAAAAGCCAGTGATATTCCTCTTTGAGCATTCGAATTTGATCTGAACGTGCCATGATCTTCGTGCGAGTCTCGACGGGAGCTTGCCCCCTGAAATCGGTCTTGGCGGCAGTCGGCATGCTGATTCTGATTGCCGGCTGCGGGGGCCCGAGCCGGGCGCCCGAGGAGCCGCTGACACCGCGGGCCACGTCGGTGCTTCCGCGCATGCGCTACACGGTCCAGGCCGGCGCCTTCAAAGAGATCGCCAACGCGGTCCGCCTCACCCAGAAGCTCCTCAGCCAGAAGCTTTTCGCCTACCACTTCATCGACGACTCGGGGTTTTACAAGGTCCGCATCGGCAACTTCCCCTCCCGGGAGGAGGCCATCGCGCGGGCCGAGCGGTTGAAGGCCACCCGGGTCATCGACGAGTACTTCATCGTCGCGCCGGGCGATTATGCCGCAGCCAAATCCGACCTCGCCCACGAAGGCCTGCTGCGCCAGGAGATCGTCCGGACCGCCGAGCGCTTCATCGGAGTGCCCTACCAGTGGGGCGGGGAGTCCAGCGTATCGGGGTTTGACTGCAGCGGCCTGGCGATGGTGGCTTACCAGCTGAACGGCCTGGAGCTGCCCCGCACCTCCGGGGAGCAGTGGCAGGCGGGCCGGCCCATCCCCTCCCAGGATCTCAAGGTCGGCGACCTGGTGTTTTTCGCCACCCGCGGCGCGAAAAAAGTCTCCCACGTGGGGATCTACACGGGCGGCGACACCTTCCTGCACGCGCCCAGCCGCGGGAATACGATCCAGACGGCCTCCCTGTCGAGCGACTATTTCAAGACACGCTACCTGGGCGCCCGCTCCTATCTCTAAGACAAAAAACGCCAAATCGAAAACCGATAATTCGTAAAACTGATCAGCGGGCGAGTTTAGCCAGGATTGGCCAAGATTTAAGCAGACAAGTTGACAGCCAAAACCCTGTTCAAATCGAACGAACGGCTGTTTGCAATATAGTACGTCAATCGAACGTTTTCGGAATAAACCGACTGTACTGCTTCGCTGTCA
>JBFYWS010000456.1:0-7115 GCA_041310935.1 Desulfobacteraceae bacterium
TCAAGAAGAATTCGGCTCCCACTTTGTCAATAGGGGCCTGCATGTCGGCGAATTCCGGCTGAGCTTCCTGATACTCTGCGAGCACATCCTCCACGACAAACTGGAAATCTTCGGGGGAGGCACCCATGGCGCTGATGCTGTCGTTGCGGAGTGCCATGTCACACGATCCTATTATACCCTTGGGCCGTTTTTCCCTGGGCCAGCTCGCCCGCGCGTTATAAATCAGCCGCGGGATATCGATTTTCATGGGGCAGACATAAATGCACCGTTGACACATGGTGCACATCCACACCCAGTTCGAGTTCAGGATCTCGTCGTCCAGCCCGAGCGCGGCCATCCGCAGAAACTTTCGCGGGTCCATCCCATCAAGCCCCGTTGCCGGGCATCCGGAAGAACACGCGCCGCAGGTGAGGCAAAGATTCAAATTGCCGCCCTCCGGAAGAAGTGCCTTTACCTGGTCCATGAATGTCGACCGTTTTTTCCCGCCAATCCGAATTACATTTCCATCCATTCTTGCTCCTCCTCCAGAGTTCAATAGTACGGATAGTACCTGATTCCGATGCAGTAAAGCGGCCGGCGGCCTCGTCCCAGCGCTCGACACCACTTGACCTCCCCCAGTGCCGTTGTTCTGAGTCCCTGCAAAATGGCTTTTCCAACGTCAGCCGCCTGACATACATCAATGCGCAAGTGAATGCTTGTCCCGGGCAAGATACGGTGACCGGCCTCCACACAGATGCCGTCCAGGCCGTAGCTGACCAGTTCCGCCTGCATAACAGAACCCTGGTTGAACACGGACATGGTCAACGGCAACCGCTGGCAGTGCCTGCGGACCCAACGCCTTTCCTCCACAACCGCCGCAGCACCCTCTATGCCGAAGTTTTTGCGGCCATCATCGCGGCACATAATCATGCCGGCGGCGGGGGGCTTAAGATAGCTTCGCGGTGAGTCCTTTGGCCGGCCGCTTTTCGAGGACACCCGAGGCTTGTCGATGACATCGATGAACGCGTCTTGTACGCTCATGGGACCTCTCCACGTCTTCATCAAAAAAAAGCGGGTCGCATCTTTCAGCGTCCGATAGCGATACCGATTATAATTAACGCAAACGGCATGCCATGCCGAACATAACATTCGCAGGAAAATTTATTCTATATAATTTCGAACGATTGGGAACAAAGAGGAGGTGCACGCGCTGCGAGGAGGGGCATCAACCGTGAGAAAACATTGCACCCTGCACGATTGATGATCTCGTAAAAAACTCATCCGGTGCGATAAATTTGTAAGAAGCCCAAGTTCAAGGCGCGCGCGTCTGTGACGAGCGAGACATACTCCCAGTGCGACGCAGTCCGCCGCAGGCGGACGGGACGAAGCGCAATCCGCCGCAGGCGGAAAATTGGGCTTCTTACAAAGTTATCACGATTATTTTCCACGGCCGCGGCCATCGGTTTCAGGCACGGCAATCCGGAAGGCCTGGATCTTGCGGTACAGGGTGCTGGGGTCGATGCCCAGGGTGCGGGCCGTCCGCTTGCGGCTGCCGTTGCAGCGGCGCAGTGTGTCGGTGATCAGCAGCTTTTCCATGGCCTGGAGGTTCATGGGGTTGAGAGCCTCCTGCGCCGCCGGCCCGGCCGGGCGCAGCTCGGGCGGCAGGTGGTGCATCTCGACCAGGCCACCGCGGCATAAAACAAAGGCCTGCTCGATGATGTTTTCCAGCTCGCGCACATTGCCGGGGAAATCATGCTCCATGAGCCGGGCCATGGCCTCGACCGACACCCCCGCGATGTCCTTTCCTTGGAGGCGGTTGAACTTGGCCACCAAATGATCCACCAGCAGGGGGATGTCCTCGCGGCGCTGCTGCAGCGCGGGCAGCTGCAGGTGGACCACCCGGATGCGGTAGTAAAGGTCGTTACGAAAAGCCCCGGCGCGGACCAACTCGGCCAGGTCTTGATTGGTGGCAGCCACCACCCGGACGTCCACCGCCACGGGCGCTGCGGCCCCCAGCGGCTCGATGACATGATCCTGCAGCACCCGCAGCAGCCGTACCTGCAGGGCCGGCGACATGTCGCCGATCTCGTCCAGGAAGATGGTCCCGCCGTCGGCCCGGGCAAAGCGGCCGGCCTTGTCACGCTTGGCATCGGTGAACGCACCGGCTTTGTAGCCGAACAGCTCGCTTTCCAGCAAGGTGTCCGGCAGAGCGGCACAGTTCACGGGTACGAAAGACTTTTTCCGGCGAGGCGACAAATTGTGAATCGCCCGGGCGAACAGCTCTTTGCCGGTCCCGCTCGGGCCTTCGATCAGCACGCTGCTGCGGCTGGCGGCAATCTGGGGCAGCAGATCGAACAGGCGCATCATGGCCGGGCTGCGGCCGACGATGTCCTCGAATGTGAAGCGGCTCAGGAGCTGCTTCTGCAGCTGCTCGACCTGGCTGAGATCCTGAAACGTCTCCACTCCGCCGATGACCCTGCGGGTGTCGTCTTTCAAAATGGCGGTGGAGATGCGGATGGGCACGCGCCGACCCTGCTGGTTGATGATATGGGCGGTGGCGTTGACCACCGGCTTGCCGGTCTCGAACGTTTTTCTCAGGGCGCAGTCTTTTTCGCAGATATTGGCATGAAACACATCGCAACAGGCTTTGCCGAGAGCGTCCTGGCGCGCAACCCCCGTGATCCTCTCGGCCGCCCGGTTGAACGCGGTGATGCGCCATTCCGGATCCACCGTGAACACGCCCTCATTGATCGAATCCAAAATGACGTCCTGTCTGCGCCCCTCGATTTCCTTGCTCACCGGGTCCACCCTATTTCTACCAGCTGTAATCGTGCAGCCTGCATTAGAACAACGGGTTTATAATTGCACGATGCACTAATTACGTCAAGCGGCTTTTCCACTGGAAGCAAATAGAAATGCCTTTTCAAAGGGTTGGGGGTTCGGCTCCCACCTGGCATGATGGTTGCTGAGTCCGGTGTTCATGAAGATCGCGATAGCTCACTGGCAAAGTCGCGTTTCACCTGTCTTTGATGTTGCGGATCGCTTGTTTCTAATCACCATCGAGGACGGCCGGGAAGTCCACCGGGAAAGTCTACGTATAGCCGGCCGAGACCCTTTCGAACGCGCACAGGAGTTGGCCGAGCTGGGAGTGGACGTGCTGCTCTGCGGGGCCGTCTCTTCGGCGCTCGAAAAAGCCATAATCGCCGCCGGCATCCGGGTGCTCGGTTTTCTCGGCGGCGAGCTGGAAAGCATCGTTTCTGCTTTTCTCGCCGGACAACTAAATGACGGGCGGTTGCCCCGCGCGGACCGCAGTGGACAACGGCCCCATTTCGAAAAGCGCCCGGGTGTGGAAAAAAAGCAAAAACCTCCGGTTCATGCCCCCGGCATGCGGAGATAAACCGACATCGAAAGGCGAATCGTCATGAAAATTGCAATCAGTGCGGCCGGCCCCTCCATCGAGGATCTGGTCGACCCTCGCTTCGGGCGTTGTACCTGTTTTTTGATCATCGACACCGGCACTCTCGAATTCGAGGTGATCGAAAACTCCAGCAAAAATCTGAGCGGTGGCGCCGGGATCGAGGCGGCCCAGCGGGTCGCCGGCCAAGGCGTCACTCACGTTCTTACCGGCAGGTGCGGCCCCAATGCGGAGAAGGTGCTCTTGGCCGCTGGAATCAAAATTGTCGACGGCTGTGAAGGTAAGGTGCGGGAGGCCGTCGAGCGCTTTCGTTCGGGAGATATCTCCTCCGCACAACAACGCCCAGTTAGCGGCACCCCCGCGCCGAAACCTCTCGCACCGGCACCCTCGCGCCAAACTATCGCGGGTAGCGGATCCGGCCGAGGGATGGGTGGAGGCGGAGGGCGCGGCATGGGCGGAGGCGGAGGGCGCGGCATGGGCGGAGGCGGGGGGCGCGGCATGGGCCGTCGCTGTGGGATGGACGCCTCTACAGGATCGGTGGTCCGCACACCGCCCCAGACTGCCGCCGTCGCTGAAGAGGATGTCGCCCGCCTGAAGCAGGAGGCCGAGCAGCTTCGGCAGCAGCTGCGCGAGACAGAACAACGCCTCCGGCACATCGAGGGCGGAAATCTCTAACGCCGGGAAGCGCTGCTGCATGACTCCATATGGCAATCCGCCATGACAGCGACCGATTTCAAATATGTGTATGGGCCGGTTCCTTCGCGTCGCCTGGGGCGTTCGCTCGGTGTGGACCTGGTACCGTTCAAGACGTGCACCTACGACTGCATTTATTGCCAGCTCGGGCGAACCACCGATCAGACGACCCGGCGGATCGAATATGTCGAAACAGACAAGGTGCTGGCCGAGGTGAAGGCGAAATTGGAAAGCGCGCCGCCGCCGGATTACGTTGGTCTCGCCGGATCCGGGGAACCGACCCTGCATGCCCGAATCGGGGAGGTGATCGCCGGCATCAAGGGTCTGACACGGGCACCCGTGGCCGTCCTCACCAACGGATCCCTGCTGTGGGATGTCGATGTCCAGCAGGCGCTGATGGAGGCGGACCTGGTGATGCCGTCCCTTGACGCCGGCGACGAGGCCATGTTTCAGCGGGTCAATCGCCCCCACCGAGAGATCGCATTCGAGACGATGGTCGAAGGGTTGGCCGCTTTCACGGCACGTTTCCCCAGGCTGGTCTGGCTGGAGGTTCTGCTTGTCGATGGGATCACCGGGACTGAACGGCAAGTTGAGAAGATCGCGGCCTTGGCCCGTCGCATCCGGCCGGGACGCGTGCAGCTCAACACTGTTTCCCGGCCCCCTGCCGAAGGATTCGCCCGCGCCGTTCCGCGCGAGCGGCTTTCACGCCTGGCAAAGAGTTTCAGCGGGACGGTGGAGCTGATCAGCGATTCCAGTCCTGAAAGCTCGCCCTCGCCGAGTCCCTGCGCCGTGACGGACTCGGACATCCTCGACCTGTTGACGCGGCGTCCCTGCACGGCCGGAGGGGTTGCCGCCGGTCTGAGCCTGCACATTCAGGAAGCCGCCAAGCGGCTGGAGGCGCTTGTAAAAACCGGCGCCGTGGCGGTTCTTCAAAAGGACGGCAAGATTTTCTACTTTTTTACGAATTTAACCAACCCTGATTCTTCTACCAAGGAGCCGACATGACCTCTCGTCCGGATCACGCATCCTCCGCCCCCGCCTGTCGCACGTGCGAAAAGACCTCATGCTCGGCATCCCAGCGCCGCCCGGATGAGGGCGACGCGGACTTCGTGGACCGACAAAAACTCGAATCCCGGCTCTGCCGCATCCGGCACAAAATCGTAGTGCTGTCAGGCAAAGGCGGAGTCGGCAAGAGCACAGTGGCCGTCAACCTGGCGGTCGCGCTGATGATGGCCGGCCGCCGGGTAGGCCTGCTGGATGTGGACATCCACGGTCCCAGTATACCGACCATGCTCGGCCTCGAGGGTTATACCATCGGTGGAAGTGACGGCGAAATTGCGCCCGCGGACGTGGACGGACTAAAGGTTATATCTGTCGGCCTCTTTCTGCCCTCCCAAGATGATGCCGTCATCTGGCGCGGCCCGTTGAAAATGGGAGCCATCAAACAGTTCCTCAAGGATGTGGCCTGGGGGGACCTTGACTTCTTGGTGATTGACTGCCCTCCGGGCACCGGAG
This sequence comes from Desulfobacteraceae bacterium, assembly GCA_041310935.1. Taxonomy (GTDB): domain Bacteria; phylum Desulfobacterota; class Desulfobacteria; order Desulfobacterales; family SpSt-501; genus SpSt-501. Next base: position 5,603 of record JBFYWS010000456.1, read on the forward strand.
ATGAGCCGCTGTCGGTGTGCCAGTTGATCGGCCGGCTGGACGGTGCGGTAATCGTCACGACGCCCCAGAAAGTGGCAGCGGTCGACGTGCGCAAATCGATCACGTTCTGCCACCAGTTGCATGTGCCGGTGCTCGGGGTGGTGGAAAACATGAGCGGCTTCGCCTGCCCCACGTGCGGCGAAGTCACACAGATTTTTCGTTCCGGGGGCGGAAGGCATATCGCCACTGATATGCGGGTGCCCTTTCTGGGCGCGATCCCGATAGACCCCCAAATCGCCGAAGCCTGCGACAGCGGCCAGGCGTTCGTCCGCCGCTACGCCGCCTCCCCCACGGCGGCCTTGATGCACGCGATCATCCAACCCATTGCAGTCCTGTTCGCCACCCCCTCGACGTCCGAGACCGCCACCAGTCAACGGCCGTCCTCAAAATAAAACTTGACATCCGCATTGCGGGTGAATAGTGTTTATGCACGATGGTTCATAACAGCGAGGAATCATGCCGCGACCCAGAATGAACAGGCGGATTGGTCATCAACCGCCGGTGCGCTTCTACAAGCCTCAGGGGACCCCAATGGGGCAGCTGCGCGGCGTCACGTTGACGCTGGACGGTCTCGAAGCCATCCGACTGGCGGATGCCGAGGGATTGGATCACGAAGAGGCCGCCGAGAGGATGGGTATCTCCAGGCCGACGTTTTCGAGGCTTGTCGCCGAGGCACGCGGAATCGTGGCGCGGGGCCTTGTCAACGGCTGGGCCATCCGCATCGACGGTGGGAACTACACTCTGACGGATTCCGAAACGCCTGTCGCACCAGGACAGCGCCGTTGCCGAAGAGGCCGAGGCTTCGGAATGCCATCCCCGGTATCAGCAACGGCGGAAAATGCCGGCGACCAACCGAGAGTGGGGCAGCGCACGCAGCCGGAGCGCTCTGAAGCGATCGCCGGCTTGCCCCCCGACGTAAACCGCACGAATGATTGATTCAGGCCGTGCCACATTCAACTCATCAGGAGGTGTCGTCATGCCAAGATTGAACGGAACAGGACCCATGGGTGCCGGCCCGGGAACCGGAGGAGGATTCGGTGGTTGCGTCCCGCAAACCGGATACGCCGAAGATGGCTCCCGCGGGCGCGGAGGCCGGCGAGGCCCCGGATGGGCGGCCGGCGGCCGCGGCCTGCAGCGCGGCTTCAGGAGAGGCGCCGCCGGACGCGCCGCTTTTGCCAACACGTCACGCAGCAGCGGCGCGGCACCGCCCGACGGTGGGAGAAAAGACTTGCGGGCCGAGGCGGCCGATCTGAAAGCCCGGCTTGAAGCCCTCGAACGGCAACTTGCCGATTTGAGTTGACGCTTGGTTTAATTTGATTTAGTTATGATCAAAAGCTCAATTCAGCTATAGGAGCCGCATGCCGCGCCCCCGAAAATGCAGGATGGTGGATGCCAAGCCCGGTGTGTGGCTGTTCAAGCCCCAGGGAATTCCGGCGCGGCTCCTAGACGAGATCTACTTGCCGATCGAGGGCTA
>JBFYWS010000263.1:0-6310 GCA_041310935.1 Desulfobacteraceae bacterium
CGATCACACGCCGGTGACAACACTGATTCCCGAAACGAGTTTGGAGACACCGGGGACACGCCGGGCCGCAGCCTCAATCTTCTGCGTTTCTTCGCGGTTGCGGCTGATGCCGTAAACGTGCGCAGTACCCTTCTCAAGAACCTCCACGCAGTACAGCCATCCCAATTGAGAGAAACCCGGCCGCGGCTTGACAGTTGCGGCTGAATTCACTATTCTTTGACCGAATTCGTTCAGGGGTGGCGGGATCAAGCCTGAGATCATACCCTTTGAACCTGACCTGGATCATGCCAGCGTAGGGAAACGAATTCGAGCTCAATGGCCCCACTGCGACCTCGAAGCCGTTTCCAAATCGGAAACGGCTTTTATTTTTTCGGGGGTGAACCCATGACCGGAGTTCCCGAGGCGGCCGCGCGCAACCTGGCGGCCGTGCGCGAAAAGAGACCGCTCATCCACAACATCACCAATTTCGTCGTGATGAACTACACCGCCAACGCCCTGCTCGCCATGGGGGCATCCCCGGTGATGGCCCATGCGCCGAACGAGGTCGAGGACATGGTCGCCCTCGCGGGAGCGCTGGTGTTGAACATCGGCACCCTTAGCGAAGAGTGGGTCGACTCCATGCTCAAGGCCGGCCGCAAAGCCTCCGCGCTCAACACCCCGATCGTCCTGGACCCGGTGGGCTCCGGCGCCACCCCCTTCAGGACCCAGTCCGCCCGGAGGATCATCGCGGAAACCGGCCCGCGGGTCATCCGCGGCAACGCCTCCGAGATCCTGTCACTGCGCAACGCGGACTCCCGCACCCGGGGGGTCGACGCCCGGCACTCGGTCGACCAGGCCGCAGATGTCGCCCAGGCCCTGGCCGGGGAGTTGCAGACCGTGCTCGCCATCACCGGCCCGGTGGATCTTGCGACCGACGGCCGCCGGGTCGCGCGCGTGTTGAACGGCCACCCGCTGATGGGGCGCGTGACCGGCACCGGGTGCACCGCCACGGCGGTGATCGGCGCCTTCCTGGCGGTGGACCCCGACCCGCTGCGCGCCGCGGCCACGGCACTGGCCTACTTCGGTCTGGCCGGCGAAACCGCCGCGCAGAAGGCCTCCGCCCCCGGCAGCTTCATGATCCAGATGCTGGATGCGCTCTACACGATCACGCCGGAGCTGCTTGAGGCGGGATGCCGCATCGAAACCGCAGGGTGTTGAAAAGCTGCGCCTGAGATGGAATCAGCTGGAAGCTGGAAGCTGGAAGCCTGGCTGACCGGGTCTGAATTTGTCTTGAGCCTCGAGCCTCAAGCTAATATCCGTTTTGGCTGACGGCCTGATGCTTGTTTTTGAACACCCTTTTAGGACAGAGGGCAGCGCGCATGAGACGGAAGATACTCCTATGAAGCTTGAACGCATCGACTACTCCCTTTATCTCGTCACCGACCGCGGTCTGGCGAGGGGTCGTGCCATGCTCGATATCGTCCGGGCGGCGGTGCAGGGGGGGGTGACCTGCGTTCAACTGCGGGAGAAGAGCTGCGCCACGCGGGAGTTTATCGAGGAGGCGCTCGCGGTCAAGGAGTTTTTGCGATCCCGTGGGGTGCCGCTCATCATCAACGACCGGCTGGACGTGGCACTCGCGGTCGGGGCGGACGGGGTCCATCTGGGCCAGAAGGACATGCCGCTCGCCGCAGCCCGCGCCATCGTCACGGATACGATGCTCATCGGCATCTCCGCAGAGTCGCTGGCGGATGCCGTCGCCGCGCAGCGGGGCGGCGCCGATTACCTGGGGGTGAGCCCCATCTTCGCGACCCCCACCAAGACCGACGCCGCTGCCCCGTTGGGGCTTGCGGGATTGCAAACCATCCGCCGGGCGGTGCACATCCCGCTCGTCGCCATCGGCGGCCTCAACCGACAGAACTCCGCCGCCGTGGTCCGGTGCGGGGCGGACGGGGTCGCGGTGGTGTCGGCCATCGTGGCCGCGGAAGACCCGGAGCAGGCGGCCCGGGAACTCGTGCAGGTCATCCGGTCAGCGAGGCGCACATGAGTTTGAGAGACATCGGAGAGTTCGGCTTCATCAAACGCATCAGCCGCGGATGCCTGACGCGGCCGGAGGCCGTCATCCGGGGCATCGGCGATGACGCAGCCGCCTTCCGAACCGACGGCCGCCTCGTCTCCCTGATCACCACCGACCTGCTGGTCGAGCGGGTGCATTTTCTGCGGGAGGCGATCAGCGGCCGGGACCTGGGGTACAAATGCCTGGCGGTGAACTTGAGCGACATCGCCGCCATGGGCGGAACCGCCCGCGAAGCCTTCGTGAGCATCGCCATCCCGGAGGAGTGCGGGCTCACCTATCTCGAGGAGATCTTCGAGGGCATGAAAGGGCTGGCGGCCGAGTTCGACGTCAACATCCTGGGCGGCGACACGACTCGCTCCATGGCGGACCTGGTCATCAATGTCGCCGTGTACGGCGTCGTCCCCGAAAACGAGATCCTGACCCGAGATGCCGCCGCGGCCGGGGATGTCGTGTTTTCGACGGGTTTTCTGGGCGACAGCCGCGCCGGCCTGCACCTGATCCTGGAGAAGGTCTCCGCCGACACCCCGGAGCTCAGGTCCTTGCTCACCGCCCACCGGCGACCTTCGCCCCACCTGCGGGAGGGACGCTTTCTGGCCGGCCGGCCGGGGGTGCGGGCCGCCATCGATGTGAGCGACGGCCTGAGCTCCGACGTGGGGCACATCGTCGAAGCGAGCCGGGTGGGCGCACGGCTGGTGGCGGAGAAAATCCCGGTCTCTCAAAACCTCACACACTACTGCGAGCGCTTCAACCGCTCGGCGCTGGAGTACGCCCTGTCCGGCGGCGAGGATTACACCCTGCTGGTGACCGCAGCGGCCGACGGCGCCGGTGCCTTCGCGTCCGATTTCGAGCAGCACTTCGGCCGACCGCTTTACGTGATCGGCGAGATCACCGCCTCCCCGGGGATCGAGCTGGTTCACGCCGACGGCCACACCACGGCCGTCGCCCCCACGGGATGGGACCACTTCAAGGGACACTGACATGGAAAACGCACATCACGGCCCCCGCGTCTACCGCCGGGTTCTGACCATCGCCGGCTCGGACAGCGGCGGCGGCGCCGGCATCCAAGCCGATCTCAAGACCTTTGCGGCATTGGGCTGCTATGGCACGTCCGCCATTACGGCGCTCACGGCCCAGAACACCGTCGGCGTGAGCGGCATCCACCCGGTGCCGCCGGCGTTTGCCGCCGCGCAGATTGCAGCGGTGCTGGAAGACATCGGCGCGGATGCGGTCAAAATCGGAATGCTCTACTCCGCCGAATTGATCCGCGTCGTCGCGGAGCAGCTTCAAAAATTCAACGCACGCAACATCGTGCTGGACCCCGTGATGGTGGCCCAGAGCGGCGACCGACTCCTGCGGGACGACGCGGTGGGGGCCATTACCGAATACCTGATGCCGCTCGCGGATGTCGTCACCCCCAACATCCCCGAGGCCGAAGTGCTGGTCGGGCGCGGAATCCGCAGCGTTGCGGAGATGCGGCAGGCCGCTCGCGATCTCGGCCGCTTCGGCAGCCGCAGCATCCTCGTGAAGGGCGGCCACCGGGAGGAAGACGACAGCAGCGACCTGCTCTATCTGTGCCGGGAAGATCGGTTTGTGACGTTGACGGCCGAGCGCGTCAGCAGCCGCAACACGCACGGCACCGGCTGCACGCTCTCCTCGGCCATCGCCGCCTGCCTTGCCAGGGGAGAGGCCCTCGAAGATGCAGTGCGCCAGGCCAAGGAGTACATCAGCCGTGCCATCCGCGCCGGCTCAGGCTATACCGTGGGACGAGGGCACGGGCCGGTGCATCATTTTTTCAACTATTGGGTGTGAGCGATTTTACGAAAAACGGTAACTACACCTGAGCAGTTACGCAAGTCGATAATAGAGACTCGTCAGAACGGCCCAGGCGAGAACCAATCCGGTGGCGGCCAGGCAGACGGCCGCGAGCGTTTTGTGGAAAGCGGTTTCGCGTTTGCGTTCGCCATACCCCAGGAGGTAGCCCAGCAGGGCGCCGCCGATGAGCCCGCCGCCGTGGCCCCAGTTATTGATCCCGGGTACCAGCAGCCCGAAGGCGAACATGATGATCACCCACATTCCCACCTGCTTGTAGATCGCGCTGCCGTAGACGCCCCCGCGGCTTTTGCCGTAGTAGAGTGCAGCGCCCACCAGCCCGCAAACCCCGGCGGAGGCCCCGATGGTCAGTTGAACCCCCGCCAGGTAGGACACGCCAAAGCCGGCCACCCCGCCCAGGGTGTAGATCGTGAACATGCGGCTGGCGCCGTACTCGTGGATGACCAGGGTTGCGAGCTGTCGGAATGCGGCCATGTTGAAGAAGATGTGCAGGATCCCGCTGTGCAGGTAATTCGCGGCGATCAGCGTCCACCAGCGGTGGAACCGGTCGATGGGGATCGTCCCGGTGGCTCCCAGCACCAGAAGGCTCTGGTCCGACGGCGACAGGAACTGCAACGGGTTGGGGCTCAGACGGGTCATCCCGGGGTCCAGGACCAGGGACAGCGCAAACATCCCGATGTTGACGCCGATCACCACCATGATCAGCAAGGCCGGGTCCGTGAACAGCCGGAAGACCGGCAGGCGCCGCCAGCCGGCGGCAGGCGCCTTCAGGCCGCAAAACGGGCACTGGGACTCCCGGGTGCCGATGAGCATGCGGCAGTTGGGGCAGAGCATTGAAGTGCGTTCGTTCAACATGTCTCCTCACCATCGCATGGCGCCGAGCGTCCCAACAGGGTGTTGAAAAACAAGCACCAGGCTGTCAGCCAAGGCGGTTATTCGCTTGAGGCTTGAGGCTTGATTTCACGCCCGGTCCGCCAAGCTTCGAGCTTCCAGCTTCCTGCCGATTCCATGTGATCATTTAAAAAAGCCGCACAACGCCGGATCACGGCCTCAGGGGCTGTTTTTCAGCACCTTGCTGCGCCTTACGAAGAGACCCAGGACAACGAATCCGGGATCAGCGGCCCGTGGACTCGATCGGAGAGCTTCTTCAGCGTCTCCTGCAGCTCGCGCATCTTGTCGTCGACGGCGCGGCGCTGGGGGAGCCAGTCGGCGGAGCAGGCGGTCCTCAGAAATGCCAGTTGGGAGTCGATCTCACCGACAATGGCATGCAGGCTGCGCGTGGAAGGCGTCACTTCCTCCCGTTCGCCCGTGGTCAGATGATCCGCCAGGCGGATGACTTCGTGAATTTTAGACTTCCAAGCGGTTAACTGCTCTTCCAGCATGTCGCAATAGGACGTGGTGTCCATCGTATGATACCTCGCGTGGGTTGCCCTTGCCGATTTAAATGGTGGCCTTCCGGCCACCATTTAAATCGGCGGGTTACTAGTCGGAGAATTCCGACCTCTTGACGGTATACGTTAAGGCAGCCCTGCCATGGGTCAAGGCCAGAACGCCGCCGGGTGCGAGTTTTTCGGTTTGACATACCGGCGATCTTGAGTATATCGTTTCAGTGTTTTCCGGCAACCAAATTTTTAGAAGTGGTTTCAAAACCTCGGATCACGCCCGAGGGCAAGGCGCAGGCCGATTCGAAAGCGCAGTCCGCCTGCGGCGGATGAGCATTTCGAGAGGCCTGCAATCCGCCTGCGGCGGACCATCGGGCGTCAGACGGGGTTATGAAACCACTTCTAATAACAACTCGACCGATCCCCCGCGCGCGGCGGCGGAGGGCAACCCGCGCGACCGGCCGCTCGGGGCCTGCGCGCGAAGACGAGAGGACAACGACTGCGATGAGGGGCATCATTCTGGCCGGCGGTTCCGGCACGCGGCTTTATCCGATCACGCTGGGCGTCAGCAAGCAGCTGCTGCCTGTCTACGACAAGCCGATGATCTACTACCCGCTCTCCGTGCTCATGCTGGCGGGCATACGCGAAATTCTCATCATCTCCACCCCCATCGACCTGCCCTTTTTTCAGCGGCTGCTGGGCGACGGCTCGCGCCTGGGGATATCGTTCACCTACAAGGAACAGCCGCGACCCGAAGGCCTGGCACAGGCATTCGTCATCGGCCGGGAATTCATTGGAACCGACACGGTGTGCCTGATCCTGGGCGACAACATTTTCTACGGCCCGGGCCTTTCCACGATCCTGCGCGAGGCCGTCAAGCTGACTCGGGGCGGGCTCATCTTCGGCTACCCGGTCAGGGACCCTGAACGGTACGGGGTGGTGGAGTTCGACGCCAACCGCCGGGTGGTCGGCATCGAGGAGAAACCCGAGAAGCCCAAATCGAACTACGCCGTGCCGGGCCTCTATTTTTTCGACAACGACGTGG
>JBFYWS010000495.1:0-5909 GCA_041310935.1 Desulfobacteraceae bacterium
GTGCTGCTGCCGATTTTCACGTTCATGACCGTGGAGAACGTGCACCGGGAGAAGGAGTTCACCACCCGCCTGCTCCTGGAAAAGGGAGCGGCCCTGATCCGGGCGTTTGAAGCCGGCACCCGGACCGGCATGATGGGCATGCAGCGGGGCGGTTTCCAGTTGCAGCGCCTGCTCACCGAAACGGCTAAGCAGCCAGACATCGCCCACCTGATCGTCGCCGATGCGGACGGCACGGTGGTCGCCGCGAGCGATCTCGACCAGGTGGGCGATGCGTATGGGAAGGAGCTGGACCTCGCATCCGTTTCCCGCTCCAAGGACCTTCAATGGCGGCTGGTGTCCATGCCGAGCGGGGTCCGGGTGTTCGAAGTGTTCCGCAAGTTCGAGCCGACCGGCCCGCCGGGGGGCATGATGCGCGGCCCCATGATGCGCATGCACCCGGAGGCAGCCGAGCCGCCGCCCGACGCGGCGCGCGTCATTTTCGTGGGGCTCGACATGGCAGCCCTGGAGGAGGCCCGCCAATCGGACGTGGGACATGCGATCGTCATGGGGGTGGTGCTGCTGCTGATCGGGTTCGCCGGCATCACCCTGCTGTTGCTGGCCCAGAGCCATCGCGCGACCCGCGCGACCCTTTCGCGCATCAAGGCGTTTTCGGACCACGTGGTGGAAAACATGCCGATCGGGCTCGTGGCGACCGACGGCCGCGGGCGGATCGCCGTGTTCAACCAGGTGGCCGAGTCCGTGCTCCGCCTGCCCGCATCCGATGCGGTGGGCCAAGAGGCCCGTCGGATCCTCCCGCCGGAGCTCTGGCAGCAGGTCCGGATGGACGCGACGTCGGAGACCGTCACCGGAACCGAGATCGACTGCGTGCTCGCCGACCTCCAACAGGTCCCGTTGGAGGTCGGCGCCGGCACCTTGCACGACGAAAGCGGCCGGTTCGCGGGAAGCATTCTGCTGTTCAAGGATCTCACCGAGGTCCGCACGCTGCGCCAGGAGATCGCGCGCCACCAGCGCCTGGCAACCGTCGGCCGGCTCGCCGCCGGGGTGGCGCACGAGATCCGCAACCCATTGAGTTCGATCAAGGGGTTTGCCACCTACTTCAAGGAGCGATACAACGAAAACCCGCAGGATGCTCAGACCGCCGCGATCATGATCCAGGAGGTGGACCGCCTGAACCGGGTCGTCAGCCAGCTGCTCGAATTCGCCCGGCCGGTCAATATCATCCCGCGGCCTACCGCGATCGCCGTGCTGATCGCGGATTCGCTGAAGCTGATCGAGACACCGGCGCGGGAAAAGTCCATCGCCGTGGCGGTGGAGGACAGCTCCACCACGGCCGAGGTGCGCCTCGACGCAGACCGGCTCAACCAGGTGCTGTTGAACCTGTATCTCAACGCCGTCGAGGCCATGGCGCCCGGCGGCACCCTGACCGTTCGGGTGACCGACCTGAAAGGCGCGCCCGGGATCGAGATCCGCGTCTCGGACACGGGCGGCGGCATCCGCCCGGAGGACCTGTCCCACGTCTTCGACCCGTACTTCACCACGAAGCCGGCTGGCACGGGCCTGGGGCTGGCCATCGCACACAACATCATGGAAACCATGGGCGGTGACATCACGGTCGCAAGCCGTCCCGGCGCGGAAACGACCTTCACGCTGAGGGTGCCGCTTGTGAAGGCGGACTGATGCCGTACCCCGGAAATAGCACTACTTGATCAAGGCGTGGAGTTTTGAAGCGCTGGAAATGAAATCCGAAATTCGAATTTTGTCAGTCACCGGCTATGCCTGAAGTTCTTCCGGCAACCTGGTTTTGGAAAAGAGCACCAAAATGTCAACGCGCAACACCATACTGGTGGTCGACGACGACACGGCCCATCGCACCATGCTGAGAACTCTGGTGGGCGGCTGGGGCTACGAGATCTCCGAGGCGGACGACGGCGGGTCCGCGATCGGCATGGTCCGGCAGCAGCCGTATGACCTGGTTCTTATGGACGCGCGCATGCTCAAGGTCTCGGGGCTCGAGGCCCTCGCCGCAATCAAGTCCATTAACCCGGCCATCCCGGTCGTCATCATGACCGCCTACTCATCGGTCGAGACCGCTGTCGCTGCCCTCACGCAGGGCGCCCACGACTACCTGACCAAACCGCTGGACTTCGACAAACTCCGCATCACCCTTGAGCGGGTCATGGAGCACAGCCGCCTGAAGGCGGAAAACCGGCTGCTGCGCGAGCGGCTCGGCCTGCAGTTCGACCGCCGCCACATCATCGGCCGGAGCGCGGCCATGGTGCGACTGTTCGACAGTGTCGCCCAGGTGGCCCCCTCCGAGGCTACCGTACTTATCGCGGGCGAGTCCGGCACCGGCAAGGAGCTCATCGCCGGCGCCATCCATTTCAACAGCTCCCGCCGGGACGGCCCCTTTGTCCGCCTCAACTGCGCGGCGATCACCGAAACACTCCTGGAATCCGAGCTCTTCGGCCACGAGAAGGGCGCCTTCACCGGCGCCGACCGCCGCCGCGAGGGCCGGTTCTTCCAGGCCGACGGGGGCAGCCTCCTCCTGGACGAGGTGAGCGAGATGCCGCTGCCCATGCAGGTCAAGCTGCTGCGGGTGCTTCAGGAGCGGGAATTCACGCGGGTGGGCGGAGATACCGTCATTCGGGTGGACGTGCGGGTGATCGCGGCCACCAACAAGGACCTGCCCGAACTCGTCTCCGGCGGCCGGTTCCGGGAGGACCTTTACTACCGACTGAATGTCGTCGGGCTCACTCTCCCGGCCCTGCGGGAGCGGGCCGAGGACATCCCGCTGCTCGCGCTGCACTTCCTGGAGGCCTTCGCCCTCAAAAATCGCAAGGAGGTGAAAGGCTTCACCCCCCAGGCGATGGACCGCCTGATCCGTTACGCCTGGCCCGGAAATGTGCGCGAACTCATGAATGCCGTGGAGCGGGCCGTCGTCATGACCCGCGGCGACTTCCTCACCGAAGAGGATGTCGCGCTGATTCCGACCGCCGCCATGCCGGCGCCGGAACACCCGCCGGCGGCAGGCGCTCGGCCACTGGAGGAGGTGGAGAAAGCCACCATCCTCACCACCCTGAAAACCGCCGACGGCAACAAGAGCGAGGCCGCGCGCCGGCTTGGCATCACCCGCCGCACGCTGCACAAGAAGCTCAAGGCCTACGGCGTCATGAAATGAAACGGGGCGGTCGCTCTGCTGCACCTTTACTTCGCGCCAAAGAGGATTAGTTTTTGAACATGTTCCGTGACTGTTGCAGGTAAATAGACTGAAGGCAGATAGACTGAAGGAAAGTACGTTCGCGATCACTCAACGCTAATATCGTTTCGATACGTTGACGGGTGATTGTGTCATGGATGATCATTATTTTCCTATTTCCCTTCAGCCTTCAGCCTAACCACCTGGTTGCCCCATTTTGATATTGCGACACTGCGGGAGGACTATGAACCCGACGACTGACCCTCAAATTGTCCACTGCCCGCAATGCGGGGCGGCCAACCGTGTCCCGGCCGAGCGGCGGGGCTCGCCTGCCACCAAATGCGGCAAGTGCAAGTCCCCCCTGTTCCCGGAGAAACCGGCGGCCGAACCCGCAACGGCCTACAAGATGCGCTGCGTGCCGTGCGGCGTCCGCAACCGCGTGCCGGCCGAGCGAGTCGGGTCCGGGGCCAAGTGCGGCAAGTGCGGCGCGCCCCTGAAGACCGATGACCTCTTCACCCCCCAGCCCATCATGGTGACGGATGCCAACTTCGAATCCCAGGTTCAGAACTCCCCTCTCCCGGTGCTGCTCTTCGCCTGGGCCCCCTGGTGTCCGAGCTGCGGGGCCGTGACACCGATCATCGAGCAATTCGCATCCGAGTCCAAGGGTCGGGTGCGGGTGGGCAAGCTGAACATCGATAGCAACCCGAACCTGGCCAACCGGTTCAGCATCATGAGCGTGCCCTTCCTGTTCATCTTCGACAACGGCGAGCTGAAAGAAAGCCTGCCGGGCGGGCTTCAAAAGCACGAACTGATGCTGAAGATGGCCCGCTATGTCTGACGGTCACATGGAGGACGACTGCGCGCGTGTGGCCTCCCGGATCCGGGGCATGCTCGCGCGCGGAGTGGCCTTGGGGCCGGAGGTCCTGCACTTCATCGACTCGACCTGTTTCAACCCGACGGCGGCGGAACTTGCCGCCGTCGCCGGTGATGAATCCGCCAGCGAACGGGACCCCTTGCTCGCGCTTTTGTTCGCCCCCGATGAAGCCTTCCAGGTCGAACTCGAAGAGACGCTCGCCGGCCGGAGGCTCGATGAAGAACGGGTCGCCGGCCTGCTCTGCCGCCCGCCGCTTGAGGTCCGGTTCCGATTCCCGGATGCGCGGGAGGCCCTCGGCCTCGAGATGACGCCGCCGCTCGCCCGGCACTTTGTCTCCCAACTCAGAATCGAAAGATCGATCCCCGCCGACCTGTCGCAGGCGCTCGAGTCCGCCGCGGACGTTGGCGAGCGGCACCGGGCGCGGATCCTCATCCGCAACGCCCGCGTTCAGCTCACGGACGAAACCGTGGCATTCTTGCGCGACTGCCTCACGCAGGTGGGCCTCCGGGACGGCCAGGCGTGGGAATGCCTGAGCTTTGCGCTGGACGTCCTGGCCGACGGGCAGCATCCGGCCGATATCTTCCAGGCACTGGCGGACCGCAAGCGCTGGCTCGTCAAGGCCCTGACCCGCGGCCGGAAGCAGGGGGAGCTTCTCGGCCAGGCCAACATCGAAACCCTTATAAGCCAGGGTGCGCGCCTGACCGTCATCGACGAGGAGGAGACCCGCCGCCGGATCGGCTGCATCGACCGGATCTGCGCCGCCGTGTTCGGCCGCCTCCCGCCGCCCGGGCAGTTGTGGGCAGGCGTTGATGCGGTCGAACTCACCTCCGAAGAAGTGATCGACCATTGGAGGCATTCTGATTGTAACTACTCAGGTAGATAGACCGAAGGCTGAAGACTGAAGGCTTTTGGGGAAAACCATGCGTGATCGCACAAAGCGTCGGGTATTTGAGTTGGACTTCCAGCGAAGTTGTGTTTTTCGGTGAGAGCTGCATCTTGCTGCGAAGATCGCGGCTGGAAGCCGCTCCCACAAGGGCGAGATGTTTATGGCCTTCAGCCTTCAGCCTAAACACCTGAGCAGTTACTTCTGATTAACCCGTACACTCAACTGTCGGACGCGCCGTCAGGCGCGGCGGCTATTTGATTTGACATCTATTCAAGAAACCTTTAATTTGCCCGCGCGTTCTTTTGCCGGGGCCGCATTCCATCAACCGGAGCGAGTATAATCATGAACCATTGTTTCGTTAAATCCGTTCAGATCCTCATTCTCCTGGCGGCAGTCGTGGTGACGGCCTTGCCCGCCATTGTGCGCGCCGACTCCATGCCGCCGCTCGACTACATCCTCAAGGAGCTCGAAAAACGCTACACGGGCTCGCAGTTTTCCGCCGATTTTCTGCAGGAGTCCACCATCAAGGCCATGGAGATCACGGACTTTGCCTCGGGCCGGGTGTATGTGCGCTACCCGGGCATGATGCGCTGGGAATACGAGAAACCGGAGCGGCAGGCGATCATCACCGACGGCCACAAGCTGTGGATCTACCGGCCGCTGGACAACCAGGTCATGACCGGCAATGCGCCGGTTTTCTTTCGCGACGGCAAGGGGGCGAGTTTTCTGTCGGACATCCGCCTGGTGCGCCAGAAATTCACCATCACGTCACACCAACCGGAAGGCGAGTATCTCTACGAGCTGCGACTGGTGCCGCGCGAAAAAACATTGAACATCTCCCAAATCCGCCTGTACATAGTGCCGCGCGCATTCACCATCGCCCGGATCGTGACCCTGGACGACTACGGCGACGACACACGCATCGACATCGTCAACACGCAGTTCAACGTGGA
>JBFYWS010000502.1:0-15291 GCA_041310935.1 Desulfobacteraceae bacterium
GCCTATCGCATTGCCCAGGAGCTTAAGGGCAAGGCCGATGCCGAGGCGACCCAAATCTACGCCGCCGCCTATGGGCTCGACCCGGAATTCTACTCGTTCCTGCAGACGCTCGAAGTCTACAACGACTCCCTCGACAAGAGCAGCTCCGTCGTGCTGTCGACGGATTCCGAGCTGATGAAGTACTTCAAGGGATTCCCTTCAAAATAGCTCTAAAACAGCACCGGCCACGGCATGGAGTCGTCGGTGCTGGAGCATATTTTCGATCCCTATTTTACGACCAGAGAACCGGGCAAGGGGACCGGTTTGGGATTGGCGGTCGTGCACGGGATCGTCAAGTTCCACGGGGCGCGGCCGTTTACCAACTGGGCCAGTTGGGATTTGAAGCCTTGAGGGATGCGGCTGGATGGACAGGAGGATAATGATGTAGAAAGCTGACGACAGGGGAAAGACGGCGGTATGTAAAAACTGGTACGGCGTGGCTTTGAGTGAGGTAGATAAAAACCGCGGCAGCTTGCGGCAAGGCTCATAAAGCGGGCTGAAGACCCGCTTTATTTCTTCTCTTCTTTTTTCCCGCCAGTTTCCAGCAGCTCCCCCGGGTCCTGCATGATGGTTTTGGCCTGGTCCTGCGCCAGGACGAAGGGTGAATCGCTCGCCGAGGAGACGGCCGGGTGCTCGCTCGAGTCCGTCCCGGTAGGGGCGAATATGGACAGGAAGTGCTCCTTACCGCCCGTGAGGGTGATGGAGAAGACGGGGCGGCCGAAGCTCTCCTTGCCGCGGTCGGGGATGAATTTTTCGCACGTGAGATCGGAAAGGGCCGCGAGCAGCGCGTTCAGGCGGGCTGCATTCACCGCGGCCCCAGCAGGGCCCTTCCAGAGATTGGCCTCCTCCGGCGCCGGGGCGCCCGGGTCTGCGCCCTTGTCGCGGGTGAACGTCGCCTCCGTGTTGCCCGAGGTGATGCGCACCGCGGTGATGTCCGGCCGCTTGAAGGAGAGCACGGTCTTGTCCCGGAGTTCTTCGGGCCCGCCGGTGAAGCGGAAGCGGAAATTGTCGCGCGCGTGGTAAACCCGGTCATCGCCGGCGAGCCGCACAAAGGTGTGGCGGAAGGAGGGTGCGGTCTTGCCGATGTCCAACTCGCGCCGGAGCCGTCCGTCCTGCCAGGCCTTGACGTGGATCTTGTTCTCGTCGTCGAGCTCGTAGAGGGAGTAGCTCTTCGACTCCGCCACCAGTGCGGTCAGGGTAAGGCCGGTGAGCGCCTCCAGCATCTCCTGGACGCTCTTCGGGGCGGCCGCCACCCCCGGAGGCTCAATGACCCACTGCTCATCCGTGCGCGTTAGCACCACTGACTGGCCCGCGCGGGTGATCTCGATTTTCGTGATCTCGGACGCCGTGAGTGCGGCCACATCCGGCAGCGTGTAGCGGGTCCGGTCGCCGCTGCGCTGGAAGAGGTAGACGGATAGCGCCACGATGATCAGCCCGAGAATGATGAACTCTTTCTTCCGCTTCACGGTTTCCATCCCTGATGGCTTCGTAAAAAACCCAATTTCGGCGTTGCGCTTCATCCCGCTGTCGCTGCGGCGTACTGGAAGTACGCCTCACTCCACGAAATTCGCGCGCCTTGACCTTGGGCTTTTTACAAAGCCATCGATTATGATAACTTCTTTATGAGCCCATCCATCACTCGGATGGGGATGCAAACATCGCTTGGATGCGTTTCTTTCTCGCCGACCGGCGGATCCATACGCCGACCCCGAAGAGTGCGACCAGCAGCGGCAGTCCGGCGATGATGAAGGACTTGATGAACGTGCGCTCGCCCGCGCTGGTCTCGCTCAGCGGGTTGAAGGTCTGCTCCTTGGCGCGCATGACGGCGACCTCCCCGCGCTGGTTGAGGTAGTCGATCGCGTTGAGGACGAAGATGGTGTTGGGCCCGCGGCCGGCCTCGTCGATGACCATGTTCTTGAGCATGTCCGCGGAGGCCAGGACGAAGATCTTGCCGGGCTTGCCCTGGGCGATGAACTGCCCCTGCCGTTCGACCGTGGACAGGTCGATCTGCGGGGGCTCCGCGGCCGGCGCCGCCGGCTCGTCCTCTTTCTTCTGCGCCACCTCGCGCACCGGCAGGGGTTTGCCTGCAAAGTAGCTCGAAAACGCCCCTTCCAGCAGGTAGGCCAGCGGACGGCTGCGCTTGTCGGCCGCCGAGGCGGGCGGCCTCAGGGACATCGGGTCGAGGTTGATGCGGTCCTTGATCTCCCAGGACTTTTCGGAGGAGGCGAACAGCAGGTGGGTCGTTGCGCTCTTCGGCCGGCTCTCTTCCGGGGTAAGCTCGAGGGGCGAGGCCTTGACCGCCACCAGGCCCTTGAGGTTTTTCATGAACGGCAACTCCTGGTTCAGGAACTGGCGCTTGATCAACGGTGCGTAATAGACCGGTCGCTCGCCGCCGCCCATCTGGGGCGGCATCGGCTGGCGGTAGCAGTTCTCGTCCAGCACGTAGGCACGCCGGACCCGCACCCCGTAGTGTTCCAGCAGGCGTTCGAGGCCGGTATCAAGTGGCAGGTAGACCGGCGGCTGGTTGGGGGCGATCATGGTCTCCTCGAAGGCTTCCACGAAGAGCGCCAGGCTCTTGCCCTGCATCAGGAACTGGTCGATCTGATAGAGCTCGTAGTCCGTGAACTTTTCGCGCGGGTTGACGACGAGCAGGCAGGCGATGCCTTCGGGTATGGGGTTTTGCGCGAGTGCTACGGGCTTCAGCGCGTAATTCAGCGCGATCTGCTCCCGGAAGTTGCTGTAGGCCTGCGGGTCGTCCTGGGGGCTGCCGGGGGGGCTGCCGCCCATAATCGGCGCCGTGCGGTGGTCGGAGAGAACCCCGAGGCCCTCATGGATCTCGATCAGGGACTCGACACTGTTGTTCAGCATCTTGCTCAGGTCCTCGGCGCCGACCAGCCGATACTGGGTGCCGACGATCGGCAGGCGGACCACATCGATGAGCGGCAGCGCGATCTTCCGCCCCCGGTGTTCGACCAGCAGCCCGATCACCCCCTTGCCGGCCGCCACTTTGCCGTCGGCCGAGGCCGGCCAGGTGAGCAGCAGCAGGTTGTCGGTCTGGGACAGCTGTTGAAGGTCGCTGTCGGCGGTCGGGTCGGTGAACTCGTAGGCGAGTTTGCCGTAGGTTTTGGCGTTGAGCGCCTTGACCGCCTGCTCGATCTCGGCGGGAAGCGTGGCGAGGGTCTTCAGCCCCATGAAGGGGGCCACCGCGTTCAGGGAAGAGGAGAGGAACAGCTTCACCTGAATCTTGTCGGGCAGCCTCAGCAGCGCGCTGATCTTGTTGTTCATCTTCTGGATCGCGGTCGTTATCCGGTACTCCAGCCCGTCGGGCGTGGTCACGGTGGGCAGCTGCTCGATCAGGTCTCCGTGTATCAGGACGATGCCCATGTAGGCCCGCTGGAACTTGACCTCATCCTGCTCGATGGCCTGGACCTGGATCGGGTGAATGCCGTAGGTGTTGGCAAGCTTCTGGTTGTCCCGGGCCTCGGCCGAAATGTCCCCCTCGTCGGCGCTGACGTCGTAGAACCGGTAGTTGAAGAACTTCTGGTTGTAAACGGCATATTCCTCCAGCAGGTCGCGCAGATACTGCTCGACGTTGTTGTAAGGCGGGGGCAGGTTGCGGCTGTAGAAGACGTCGATGGTCAGGGGTTCCGAGAGGGTGGAGACCACCTTCCGGCTCGCTTCGGAAAGGGACAGGCTCCGGCCCCCGGTCAGATCGAAGCGCGCGAACAGCGTGAGGCCGGCCATGTTGATCAACACGACGGCCAGCATGTACATGCCAAGCGTGATGAGGGTTGCGGAACGCTTCGGCTCGGGCATTGTCTGCTCCTCCGGCAGGGTTAGTGCTTGGCCTTCAGCACGAGGCTCGTGCCGTAGAGGCCGATGAAGCCAAGACTCAGAAAATAGACGATATCCCGGGTGTCGAGGATGCCCTTGGCGATGTTCTGGAAGTGGGAGTCCACGGCCAGGTAGGTCAGGGTGCCCAGCAGGGCGCGCGGCACGAAGAAGAGCATCTGGTCGACCAGCGTCAGGCCGAAGCAGATCGCCATTCCGACGATGAAGGCCACGATCTGGTTGCGGGTGAGGGCCGAGGCCAGCAGGCCGATGGCCGAAAAGGCCGCCCCCAGCAGCAGGGCGCCGAGGTAGCCGCCTGCCACGGGGCCCCAGTCCAGAGAGCCCAGCAGCGATACGGTGACCGGGTAGGCCAGGGTCGGGACCAGCATGGCGGTGATGAAGGCGCAACTTGCCAGGAATTTGCCGGCAATGACATCACGGTTCGTGACGGGCAGGGTGAGCAGCGTCTCGTAGGAGCCGATGCTCAACTCCTCCGCGAAGAGCCGCATGGTGACGGCCGGCGTAACGAAGGCGAAGACGGTCGGCAGCAGCCCGAAGAAGTTCCGCAGGCTCGCCTGGTTGAGCAGAAAGAAGGTTGAAAAGAAGAACCAGCCCGTCACCAACAGGAAGATCGCGATCACGATGTAGGCGATGGGCGACAGGAAGTAGGCTTGGAATTCCTTGCGGCAGATGCGAAGTGCCTGGCGCATGTCAGCTCTCCTTGGTCAGTTCTCGGAAAACGGCCTCGAGGCTCTGGGTCTCCAGGTGGAAATCGAGCAGCACCCAGCTCGTCTGCTTGATGCGGCGGTAGATCTCCGGCCGCGGGTCGGCGGCAAGAGCGCATTCGAGCTGCAGACGCAGGTGACCGTCGGTCTGCTCGAGCACCGCGAGGCTGCTCACCCCGGTGACCGTGGCCAACTCCCGCTGTACGGCGGCGGCATCCGCCTGCGCGAGGGTGATGAGGATCCGGCTGCGGTCGCCCAGGGTCTCCTTCAGTTGTGCCGTGCTGCTGTCGGCGACGATTTTGCCGTGGTGGATGATGGCCACCCGGTCGCAGGTCGCCTCGGCCTCGCTCAGGATGTGGGTGGAGAAGATGATGGTCTTCTCCCGGCCGATCTGCCGGATGATCTCCCGGATTTCGACGATCTGGTTGGGGTCCAGGCCCGAGGTGGGCTCGTCCAGGACCAGCACTTCCGGATCGTTCATCATGGCATGCGCCAGCCCCACACGCTGCTTGTAGCCCTTGGACAGCTCGCTGATCGGCTGGTGCATGACCTCGTTGATGCCGCACAGGTCGCCGAGCTCGCCGATGCGCGCCCGCTTGCGGGCCGGCGCCACCCCCCGGATGTCCGCGACGAACTGGAGGTAGTCGTAGACGAGCATGTCGTGGTAAAGGGGCGCGGATTCCGGCAGGTACCCCAGGATTTTCTTGATTTCCAGGGCCTGCTCGTCGATGGTATAGTCTTTCACCCGGATGGTGCCGGAGGTCGGCTTCAGGAAGCCCGTCAGCATGCGCAGGGTGGTGGTTTTGCCGGCCCCGTTCGGGCCCAGCAGCCCCAGGATTTCGCCCTGGTGGACATCGAGGGTGATGTGGTCCACCGCGCACGTATCGTGGTAGTATTTGGTCAGGCGCTCGACACGGATCATGGCCGCACTCCTTGGGTGTGTTGGCGGAACCGAACCCATTTCTATAGAAAATTCGCGTGTCATTGTCAAGTGGCTCGATGGCCACGCAGCGCAGCCGGCCGGATGCTTGTTTTTCAACACCGTGTGAATGATCTGAAAACCATGAAGAGGGCGGGCAGAGCCCCGGTTTCAGTTTGACTTTTTCCTGAAAAGGGTTCAAGAGCCAGACGTTCGAGAGACACGGGCCGGCGGCGGTCACCCGCGGGCCGGTATCCCGCAACCATTGACCCCGGCAGCTCGCGCAACGAACCGGCCGGGTGGATAGGAGGATATTCGTATGGGTTTTTGGAAAAGAGCGGCTTTCCGCGTGGTGCTGGCCGTGGGGGCAGCCTTTGCGCTCTGGGGGGCGCTGTTCGGCGGCGGGGGGGATGCACCTGCGACGGCGTGGGCGACGTCGGTCGAGCCGCCCATGGTGCCGGCCAGCTTCAGCCAGTTGGCCGAGTTGGTCGGCCCGTCAGTGGTGAACATCCGCACGGTGAAGACGCTCAAGGGCGGGGGACCGGTGCTGCGGCACTTCCAAAAGGAGCCCTTCGGCCGGGAGCAGCCGTTCAACGAGTTCTTCGAGCGCTTTTTCGGCGACGAGATGCAGCGTGAGTTCAAGCAGCCCAGTCTGGGCTCGGGGTTCATCATCGACAAGGACGGCACCGTGGTGACCAACAACCATGTGATCGAGGACGCCGACCAGATCAAGGTCAAGCTGGGCGATGAAAAGGAATTCGACGCCCAGGTCATCGGCCGCGACCCGAGCACGGATCTCGCGCTGTTGAAAATCAAGGGTGGCCTGGAGTTCCCCGCCGTGAAGCTGGGAGACTCGGCGCAGATGAAGGTCGGCCAATGGGTGGTGGCGATCGGCAGCCCCTTCGGGCTCGAACGCACCGTGACCGCCGGCATCGTGAGCGCCAAGGGCCGCGTCATCGGCTCCGGGCCCTACGACGACTTCATCCAGACCGACGCCTCCATCAACCCCGGCAACAGCGGCGGGCCGCTGATCAACATGAAGGGCGAAGTCATCGGCATCAACACCGCCATCGTTGCCAGCGGGCAGGGGATCGGGTTTGCCATCCCCATCAACCTCGCCAAAACCGTTATGGCCCAGCTAAAGTCCGGCGGTGAGGTTACCCGAGGCTGGCTGGGGGTCGCCATCCAGGACGTGAACCAGGAGATGGCCGACTACTACGGCATCGATGCCAAGAAGGGGGTTTTCGTGGCCGACGTGTTCAAGGGCGACCCGGCCGATGCCGCCGGGATCAAGCCCAAGGACATCATCTTCGAGGTCAACGGCCAGAAGGTCGAAACCACCCGGCAGTTGACCAGCCTGGTGGCGGGAATCCCGGTGGGCGAGACGGCCAAGGTGAAAGTGCTGCGCGACGGCCAGCCCAAGACCTTAAACGTGAAGATCGCCAAGCGTGACGACAAGAAGGTGATCGCCCGGAGCGAAACGCCCGAGAAGCGCGGCGAGGCTCCGCTGGGACTGCGGGTTTCGGCGCTGACCCCGGAGATCGCCCAGCGTTTCAACATCACCGAAACCGCCGGGGTGATCGTCACCGACGTGCAGAGCGGCAGCCCGGCGGAAGAGGCCGGGGTGCGGGCAGGCGACATTATCAAGGAGATCAACCGCCAGAGCATCGAATCGGTGCGCGATTACACCGAGGCGTTGAAGAAGGTCGAAAAGAACGGTACCGCCAACCTGTTCGTCTGGCGTAAAAATGCAGGCTTCTTAGTCCTCAAGTTGAAGAAGTAATACGCTCAACAAGGCCATCCCGACGGCCGAAGCGGCGGCAGTCTGCATTTTTAATAAAACAAATCAAAAATACTCGAGCCCCCGGCTCCGCCGGGGGCTCGAGTATTTTAGTCGCTGACTGTTTTTTTGATATTCGGCACTGTTTCGGGTTTGCCGCTGACCATGTAGCGGCTGTCGCCGTTGCGGGCGGTCACGTTCTCGTAGACGCCGCTGTCGCGGCGGACCAGCTTGGTGAACCCGAGGTCGCGCAGCTCACTGTTGGTCTTGGGGGTGCTGACGTTGGTGCGGGAAATGACTTTTTTGACCGCGGCACCGCATGCCGGGCACCGGCTCAAAATCTCCTCGGCCAGGGTCTGGCGCAGCTCGAAGACCCGGCCCAGGGGGCAGGGGGTCTCCACGTGTTCATATTCGTAGATCGGCATGACGGGATCCCTTCCATCCTCGCTTTTTTTCCAACCGGTCTTTATCATAGCAAAACCAGCCTTATTTGAAAACAATTCCACACCCCGCTAAAGTTTCCATCCAAACAGCCGATAGAATTATTAAATCATACCCGACTGGATTTCGCTTCAGTCGCGTTGCCGCCCCGCGCCCCCGCGCGGGAGAACTTTCTATTGGACACGGAACACCGCGCAATGAATGGAACACAGGCTGCTGGGCCATCCGAACTGGATCTGAAAATCAAGGAAGCAGAGACCTGCTATGCCATGGGCATGTTCGAGGAGTCCCTCATCCTCTACGAGCACGTCATTGCTTCCGGTAAGTCCATCCCCCCGCAGGCCCGGCAGACGCTCTCCGAGAAAGTCGGCCGCCTGAAAAAAGAGATCCTGGAGCGGCAGGCCTCCGAGCGCAAAGGGCTTTCCCCCGAGGACATCTCGATTTTCAGAAAGACGATGTCGAAGCAAAAAGACCTCCCCACCCTCCTGGACGGGGCCGCGGCCTTGAAGGAGCTTGGCCTGATGGAGGAGGCGGTGGCCGAGTATGAGAAGTTGCTGGCCCTCGACCCCGCCGCATGCGACACCTCCACGTCCGATTACGCGCCCGGCAAGATCATCGTTGACTACCTCACCTGCCTGCTGGAGGTCGAAGATCCGCCGGAGGTGGTGAAGAAGGCCTACAAAATCATTTACCAGCAGAACCTGGACGAGAAGGCGGCGGCCGGCGTAAAGTCCTGGCTCGGCCAACAGATGGAGCGGCGGGACCTCCACGACCTGGCGTTCGAGTTGTACAAGACGGCCGCCGAAATGAACCCTGCCGACGAGGGCATCGCCGGCCGCTTAAACGCCCTCAAGGGCAAACTGGCCAGCAACTCCCGTTACGATTATCTCATCCGCAGCAAGGTTGTCAGCGCCAATCAGCTGCAGGAGGCGCTGGCCATCGCCAAGAAGATCAATAAGAGCGTCGAATACGTGCTGGTGGACCGGTTCAAAATCGACGTTCAGGAGGTGGGAAAATCCCTGGCGATGTTCTACGGCTGCACCTTCCGCCGGTTCGACCCGGAGACCCCGGTTCCCTTCGAACTGATCAACAATCTCAAGAAGTCCTTCCTGCTCTACTACGTGTGGGTCCCCCTGAAGTGGGACAAGACCGGGATCGAAATTTTGGTGGACGATCCCAAGGACCTGCGCAAGACCGACCACATCCGGGCCCTCATGGGCAACCAGAAGACCCTCTTTTCCGTCGCGATCAAGGAGGACGTCGAGAAATACATCAACCACTTTTTCGATCCGCGCGCCGAGAAGCTCACCGAGAACGTGGTGGATGATTTGGACGATATCATCCCGGATGTCGCCTTCGAGGAGGAAGAGGACACTCGCGACGAATTCGTGTCATTGGACGAGTCCTCCAGCCAGGTGGTCAAGTTCGTGGACCAGATCCTGGTGACGGCATTCCGCAACGGTGTTTCCGACATCCACATCGAGCCGTCGACCATCACCCGCAAGACCAACATCCGCTTCCGCACCGACGGCGTCTGCCACGAATATGTCCAGGTGCCGAATGCCATGGCACCCGCCATCACCTCGCGACTTAAAATCATGGCCGAGCTGGACATCGCCGAGAAGCGTCTGCCCCAGGACGGGAAGATCAAGGTGCGCCGCAAGGGAGTCCAGGAGTTCGAACTGCGCATGTCCACCATGCCGACGACCGGCAAATTCGAAGACACGGTGCTGCGCATCCTGACCCGCACCAATTCCCTGAAGCTCGACCAGATCGGCCTGAACGAGCGCAACCTCCAGGTCCTGAAAAAGCTGATCCAGCGTCCCTACGGCATGGTCCTCTGCGTGGGGCCGACCGGCTCCGGCAAAACCACGACCCTGCACGCCATCCTGGCCACCATCAATCAGCCCGGCGTCAAGATCTGGACCGCCGAGGACCCTGTCGAAATCACTCAGGCCGGGCTGCGGCAGGTGCAGGTGCGGTCGAAGATCGGGCTTGATTTCGCGCGCGTCATGCGCGGGTTCCTGCGGCTCGACCCGGACATCATCATGATCGGTGAAATGCGCGACAAGGAAACCGCCAACATCGCCCTGGAAGCGGCGCTGACCGGGCACCTGGTCCTGTCCACGCTGCACACGAACAACGCGCCTGAAACCCTCACGCGTCTGCTCGAGATGGGCATGAACCCCCTGAATATCTCCGACGCCTTCCTGGGGGTCCTGGCCCAGCGGCTGGTCCGGCGGCTGTGCGCCAGCTGCATCGAAGACTACCGCCCCGGCGAGGAGGAATTCGAGGATCTGCGCATGGATTTTGGCCGGGACGCCTTCGACGCCTCCGGCTTCACCTACAGCCCCACCTTCACGATGAAGCGCGCCCCCGGGTGCGAGCGTTGCAGCGGGTCGGGATTCCGGGGCCGCGTC
Source organism: Desulfobacteraceae bacterium (assembly GCA_041310935.1). Lineage (GTDB taxonomy): Bacteria > Desulfobacterota > Desulfobacteria > Desulfobacterales > SpSt-501 > SpSt-501. The sequence goes on from JBFYWS010000502.1 coordinate 10,156, forward strand.
GGGATCCACGAGCTCATGGAGGCCACCACCGACATCAAGATTCTTATCAAGAAGAACGCCAACTCCCACGACCTGGCACGGCAGGCTGCCACAGACGGCATGACCACGCTGAAGCAGGATGGTATCCGCAAGATTCTCGACGGTATCACCACCATCCGCGAGGTCCGACGCGTGTGCGTGGAGTAAATCGCCTGCGGCGATTTACTTTTATAGGTCGATAGACATCAAAAATGCAGAGCATAAAGCAATGTGTTAAAGTACAGCAGGCGGCTGCCTATCACGTCCAAGTTCAAGGCGCGCGAGTCCCGCGACGCGAGGCGTACGAAGGGTACGCCGCAGCGTCTGCGGGATGAAGCGCAACGCCGAAATTGGGCGCGATAGGCAGCCGCCGGAGGTGTGAAATGCCCAGAAAAGCTCTCGTTGTAGACAGCGACTATTTTTTCGTCGAGTTCTTGAGCACCATGCTGGAAAAGCGGGGCTACCAAGTCTGCAAGGCCTACGACGGCAAGCAGGGGATTGCCAGCCTGGAGGAGGGCCCGTTTGACATCATGTTTGCCGACCTGGTGATACCGAAGGTCAGCGGTCGGCAGCTGTTTCGTTCCGCCCGCCGGAAGTTCAACGGCCACTGCTGCCCGCTGGTCGCCTTGGCCGGCACGGTGATCGAGCAGATGGAGTCCCTGGATGCGATCGGCGCGGACTATTTCATCGCCAAGGGCCCCATGGACAAGCTGGCCGTCCAGCTGAACCAGTTCATCACCGAGATGGAGAACCGACCGGCCCTGCCGCCGGCCGAGAAGAAAATCCTTCAAACCGGCGGCGTGTTCCCGCGGCGGGATGCCATAGAACTGCTCGGGTCGGTGGAATTTCAGCAGGCCGTGGTCGACTGCCTCGGGGTGGGGGCCGTCGTCATTGATACGGACACCCGTATCATGAACGCCAACGCCGCGGCTTTAGAGACCCTGGGAAAATCCCTGTCCGAGATCCTCAACTGCCCGATTCTCAACCTGTTTCCGCCGAACCGGTCAGCGGAGCTGCTCGCGGCGCTCAAACACACGAGCCGGGAGCCCGACGTCACCCACAGCGCCTTCATGGTCAGCTGGAACGGCCGCATGCTGCGGGCGGTGGTCTCCCCGCTGCGGCTCAAGCGCTTGGCGGCCGGCTGGGTGGTGGCGCTCGAGGGGGTCGTGGAGTGAGGCCGAGAGGCAGGGTTCAAGTACTCAAGGGGTCCAGGGTTCCAGTGGCAAAATGCGCATGGGGCTGTTTGCACGTGATCCTTGACCGCGCGAATCCTGAGATCTCCGGTTTCAACCGTTGTCCCTCCATGGCCTGCGATCCCCATCCGGCCTATAGAGCGAATCTCTCCTTCGATTAGAGTTGAACTTCACAGCGGCCTCTGATAAGTAACTTTGCCGGATCCCAACCATTACTCCAGGCAGGGGGACCTCTCATGATTCGGGCCGCAGTTGCAGGCGCAACAGGATATGCCGGGGCGGAGCTCGTACGCATCCTCTCCGGACACCCCGGGGTCGAGCTCACGGTCATCACCTCCCGCCAGTTTGCCGGGCAGCGTTTCGACCGGATTTTCCCGGCCATGGCCGGCCGGGTGCACCTGGTCTGCGAGGAGTTGAACGACGAGCGCGTCTGTGACCGGGCCGACGTCCTCTTCACGGCGCTGCCCCACAAGTTGCCGATGAACGTCGCACCGGCGATTCTCAAGCGCGGCCGGCGTCTGATCGACCTATCGGCGGATTTCCGGTTCAACGACGCTGCGGTCTACGAAGCGGTCTACCAGCCCCACGCCTCCCGGGAGTTGCTGAGCGAGGCCGTCTACGGGCTGAGCGAGGTCTATACCTCCCAGATCCGGGCCGCGCGGCTGATCGGCAACCCGGGCTGTTACCCGACGAGCGTGCTGCTGCCGCTCATCCCCCTGGTGAAAAGCGGCCTGATCGACGTGGAGGGCATCGTGGCCGACTGCAAGTCCGGCGTCAGCGGGGCCGGCCGCTCACTGGCGCTCACGGCGCACTACGGCGAGGTCAACGAGTCGTTCAAGGCTTACAAGGTGGCGGCCCACCGGCACAACCCGGAGATGGAGACCTACCTCGGCCGCGAAGCCGGGCGGCCCGTGACGCTGACCTTCGTGCCGCACCTGGTGCCCATGACCCGGGGCATGCTGGCGACCATCTACGCCCGGCCGGCCGCCGGTGTCACCGCCCAGACCGTGCAGGAGTGCCTATCCGCGTTTTACGCCGATCGCCCCTTCGTCCGGCTGCGGTCGGCGGGCATGCCGCCCGACACGCTCCACGTGCGGGGCTCGAACTATTGCGACATCGGCTTCGTGGTGGACGATCGCAGCCAGCGGCTGATCCTGATGGCGGCGATCGACAACCTGGTCAAAGGGGCAGCGGGGCAGGCGGTTCAGAACATGAACCTCATGTTCGGTCTGGACGAGACCGCCGGGCTCACCCAGATCCCCCATGCAGTGTGATGAACGCGCAACTGCGCAGGCAGATAGACTGAAGGCTGAAGACGTTCAGGGGAAAACCATCAAACCCAAGAGAGGAGAAAACGGATGACAGCGAAACTCATCATGGGAACGGAAATCCGCGAGACCATCCTGGAGGAGCTTGCGACCGAGGTCAAGGCCATCAAGCAAAAGCACGGGGTCGTGCCCGGCCTGGTCACCATCCTGGTCGGCGCAAACCCGGCCTCGATTTCCTACGTCACCCTCAAGATCAAGACCGCCCACCGCCTCGGGTATAACGAAATCCAGGACAACCAGGCCGTCACGGTCTCCGAGAAGGATCTGCTGGCCCTCATCGACCGATACAACAAGGACGAGTCGATCCACGGCATCCTGGTCCAGTTGCCCCTGCCGAAGCACATCGACGAGAAAAAGGTGCTGAACGCCATCGATCCGGACAAGGACGTGGACGGCTTTCACCCGATCAACGTCGGCCGCCTCATGATCGGCGGCTCCGAGGTGAAATTTCCGCCCTGCACGCCGGCCGGCATCCAGGAGCTCATTGTGCGCGCCGGGGTGAAGACCGACGGGGCCGAGGTCGTGGTGGTGGGCCGTTCCAACATCGTCGGCAAGCCGATTGCCAACATGATGCTGCAGAAAGGCCCGGGGGCGAACGCGACCGTGACCGTGGTCCACACGGCCACCCGGGACCTCGCCTTCCACTGCAAGCGGGCCGACATCCTGATTGTGGCGGCCGGTGTTCCGGGCCTGGTGAAACCGGAATGGATCAAGCCGGGGGCCTGCGTGATCGACGTGGGCGTCAACCGGGTCGGTGAGAAGGTCAGCGAGAAGACCGGCCAAAAAATTGCGATCCTTAAAGGCGACGTCGACTTTGATGCCGCCAAGCAGATTGCCGGTTCGATCACCCCGGTGCCCGGTGGTGTGGGCCCCATGACCATCACCATGCTGATGAAGAACACCTTGAAGTCGCTGAAGTTCAAGCTCGGGATTGCCTGATCTCCAGCGGCAGCTGCTGTTTCGGTTGTGGAGACCGAGGGGGCGTCCCTTTTTTGGGGGGCACACTTATTTTCATCCTAAGTTGAGCGGTTTTAATTTTGGGCTTCTGCGGCAGACCCCAGCGGGACTCGATGGGATTCGACACAATCGCTCCATTTAGGTTTATGCAAAAAATCAAAATGTTATGTATTGATAGGCCTTGTGTTCGACTAAAGTATTGACAAGGTTGTGGCGATATCCCTATAAAGAGCTCCCAGTTGCGGATCGAAAGGGCAATGTCACCGAAAGATGGCTGCGCAAAACCGTGGGTCTAACGCCTGAAAAGGGCCAGGACAGCCAGGTTGCCGATGACGCACAGTAGGCCTCTGGGTGTGATACAGCCCGGAGGTTTTTTTTTGCAAGTTCCAGGAACGAGGGCGGCCGCGTCATGCGAAAAAAAATATCGTTTGTCCTCTTGACCAACACCGGCTCTCCGGCGAAGCAGTTCTGCGCGTCCAGTTCGGCGTTGCGCTGGGTGGCCGTTCTGGCCGCCGCGGTCATGGGGGTGATCGGCTATGTCGGGTACGACTATGTTCAGCTGAAACGGGCATCCCTGCACCTGCAGCAACGCGAGGCGGAACTCTCCAGCATGCTGGCGGGCCAGCGCAACGAAGTCGACCTCCAGCGCAAGCAAATCGGCGATTTCGCCGGCGAGATCAATTCGCTCAAGGAGAGGCTGCTTGCCCTGAACCAGTTCGAAAAAAAGATCCGGGTCATGGCGGACGTCGAAAAACGCCCGGATGCGGGCAACCTCTTCGGGGTCGGCGGTTCGATCCCCAGGGCCATGGATCCCAAAGCGGCCTTCAGCGAGCAGCGCAACAGCCTGGTCCGCGAAATGCACAGCCAGGTGGGACAGCTTAACCTGGCCGCGGCGAACCAGGACAAAAGCCTCACGTCGCTCGTGACCCACTTGGAGAAACAGCAACGCCTGCTCGCCTCGACCCCCACCATCCGGCCGATCGACCCGGATGCGGAATTCTGGGTATCTTCGAAATTCGACTGGCGCACCTCTCCGTTCACCAACCAGCGCGAGTTCCACAAGGGCTTTGACATCGCGGTGCGCGAAGGCACCCCGATCTACGTCACTGCCGCCGGTGTCGTCACTTTCGCCGGCAACAACGGCCTGCTCGGCAATACCATCATCGTGGATCATGGCCACGGAATCACCACGACCTATGGGCACTGCAGCAGGATTTTGAAACTCAAAGGGGAAAAGGTGCGCCGGTGGGAGACGATCGCGCTGGTGGGCAACACCGGCAGCAGCACCGGACCCCACCTTCACTACGAAGTGGCCATCTTCGGGGTGCCGGTCAACCCCGAAAAATACTTTCTCAACTGAGGACGGCTTGATCGGAACCAGGTTATGGCGCACGGTGCCATCCTCGTGCTGCGACGAAATCCCCCCTCGTCCATCATAGCCGATGGCTTAGTAAAAAGCCCAAGTTCAAGGCGCGCGAATCCCGTGGAGTGAGGCGTACGTGCAGTACGCCGCAGCGACAGCGGGTTGAAGCGCAACGCCGGAATTGGGTTTTTTAAGAAGCCATCGAGCTTCCAAACGAAATTCTTGAGACCCGCCATAGATCTGATATAATTGAAGCGGTTGCGATACTTCGAGAGAG
>JBFYWS010000508.1:0-6974 GCA_041310935.1 Desulfobacteraceae bacterium
TGCAACCTCTGGCCGACGGGCAGCGCATCAGGCTGACCATCCTCGACGGCGCCGACCACTTCTTCCGCGACCTGTACGCGGAGGAGGTTGCCGACGCGGTGCAGGCCCTGCTCGACGGCAATTAAGGTGATTTCGCTCGATCACGATGGCGTCCGTGATGAGCGGATCGGGCTCCAGACCCCGCGGCCGATCATTGCCAAGGCCAGGATCGGCACGGCCCGGCGCAGCGACCTAGGGGGTCGACGCCCGAACATGGCTTCATTGTGAACGGCATTGTGCATGGTTCATGGGTTCATCCTCTTAGTTATCGATGAGTGGGGGGACTGGCCGGCGACGACATCGCTGTGGCGCGAGAACAGGCCGTACATGGCCGGCAGTGCCAACAGGGTGAGCAGGGTCGCGGAGAACACCCCGCCCACCACCACGGTCGCGAGCGGGCGTTGGACCTCGGAACCCACGCCGGTGGCATAGAGCAAGGGCACCACAGTCCGAGTGAAAGGCGAAATCGAGCAGGAGGAAGATCGGCCCCAGGGACAGGGGGACCACGATCATGAGCCGTTGCTGGGCGCGCTGCTGGTTCCCGAACTGGCCGCCGAACACAACGGTGTAGCCGTTCACAGACTCTCAGGCGACACCACTCCCGCAATCGCTTCCGGAACCAGGTTTTCTCGCCTTCGGCTGCCAATGTTTCCGAACCGCAGGTACAACGCGGGCACCACGATCATGTTGAGAGCGGTCGATGTGAGCAGCCCAAACAGAATCACGATGGCCATTGGGGCCTGGATCTCGCTGCCCGGTTGACCGATGGCAAGCGCCAATGGAATCAGGGCAAGGCCGGCGGCCAGCGCTGTCATGAAGATGGGAATCAGACGCTCCGTGGCCCCGCGCTTGACCGCTTCCAGCGGGTCGTAGATTTCCTCGCGCTCCACCAGGTTGTGGATATGGGCGATGAGCATGACGCCGTTGCGCGTTGCGATCCCGAACAGGGTGATGAAGCCGATGATGGAGGCCACCGATAGCACACCGCCCGAGATGAACACCCCGATGACCCCGCCAATGAGCGCGAGTGGAAGATTGAGCATGATGAGAAAGGCGTCGCGGGCGGAGCGGAACGCCACGAACAAGAGGAGAAAGATGCCCACGGTGACGATGAATCCGAGGATCAGCAGGGTTTGCGCTGCCTGCTCGGCGCTCTCGAACTGACCGCCAAATTCCACGTGATACCCGCTCGGCAGCGGCGCCTGTGCGGCGATTCTGTCGCGGATGTCGTCGACGACCCCTTGCAGGTCGCGTCCGGCGACATTGGCCATGACCACGATCTTGCGTTGCACGTTCTCGCGGCTGATGGTGTTGGGACCCCGGTCCTTGCGGATGTCGGCCAGGGCGTGCAGGGGCAGCCGCGCACCGGTGGCCGTGGTAATCAGGGTCGAACGTATCCGCTCCAGATTGGCCGTACCGGCCGGGTCATACCGAACAATCAAGTCGAAGGTCGCCTCGCCTTCGAGCACCCGCGATACCTCCAGGCCGACAAACGCCGCTTGGATGGCCTCGCTCAGGGCGCGCACGCTCAGACCGTGGCGCGCAGCGACCGCGCGCTTGATCTCCACGGTCAGGAAGGGGATGTCGGCCTGCTGCTCCATGGCCACGTCGACCGCACCCGGAACATCCGCGACGAGCGTTTGCACGCGCTGTGCCTGGCGACGCAGCTCGTAGAGATCGGGGCCGAAGATCTTGATCGCGATGTTGGCTCGCGTACCCGAGAGCATGTGGTCGATGCGGTGGGAGATGGGCTGGCCGATGACGATATTGGTCCCCGGCACGCTGGTGAGATCCTCGCGCAACGCGGCGAGCAGGGCCTCCTTGCTACGTGCCCCCATCTGCAGGCGCACCTCGATCTCCGAAGAATGGACATCCTGGGCGTGAGGGTCCTGCTCCGCGCGGCCCGTGCGCCGGGCAGTGGACACGACCTCCGGTTGCTGCAACAGGATCTCCTCCACCATGCGGCCCAGGCGATCCGACTCCTCCAGTGCCGTACCGGGCAGGGTGACGGCGCCCACCGTAAGACTCCCCTCGTTGAAGTCCGGAAGGAAGGCGCGGCCCGCCGACACCAGGAAGACCAGGGCGACGACCAGCCCGGTCACTGCAACCAGGGTGACGGTCTTCCAACGCGTGACCGTCGCCTTGAGCACGGGGCCGTAGAGTGCCTTCAGGCCGCGCGCCAGCGGCGTCTCCTGGTCCCTGCCCACGACCCTGGAGCGCGGCAGCAGGAGCAAACTCAGCACGGGCGTTACGGTGACGGCCACCAGCAGGGAGGCGGCGAGCGAGATCACGTAGGCCAGCCCGAGTGGCGCGAGCAGGCGCCCCTCCACGCCGGAGAGAAAGAACAGCGGCAGGAACACGAGCATGATGATCAGGGTCGCGAAGACGATGGAGCCCTGAATTTCGCGAGTCGCCTCGAAGACGGTGGCGAGTGGTGAGCGGCGTTCCGTCGCGGGACGGTTCTGACGCTCGCGAAGCCGGCGCACAATGTTCTCGACCACGATGATGGCATCGTCCACCAAGGCGCCCAGGGCAATGGCCATGCCGCCCAATGTCATGGTGTTGATGGTCGCGCCCATGGCGCTCATGGCCAGTACGGCAGTGACCAGCGACAGGGGGATGGCGAGCAGGGTGATCAGGGTCGCCCGCAGGCTCATCAGGAAGGCGAAGACGATGACGACCACCAGCAAGGCACCGTCGCGCAGGGCCAGCAACAAGTTATCGACGGCGAGCGCGATGAAGTCCGACTGACGGAAGACGTGCGTCTCCAAGTGCATACCGGCGGGAAGGGCTGCCTGGATCTCGGCCAACACCCGGTCGATGGCATCCGTCAAGGCTAGAGTATTCGCCATCGGTTGCTTCTGGATGCCGATCACCACGGCGGGCTGCCCGTTGGCGGATGCGGTACCGCGCTTGAGCGCGGGCCCCACTGCCACATCGGCGATGTGCTTGATCAGCACCGGCTCGTCGCCGCGCATGGCCACCAGGGTGTCGCCAATGTCCTCGGGCGTGTGCACCCGGCCGAGGCCGTGGATCAGAAACTCCTGCCCGCCCTCGGCGTAGAACCCTGCGGAGACGTTTTCGTTGGAGTCCCTGAGCGCCTTCACGACCTCGTCCACGGCGATGCCGTAGGCCGCCAGCCGCGCGGGCTTGAGCACCACCTGGTACTGCTTGGTGTCGCCGCCGGTCGAAACGATCTGGGCCACGCCCGGTATGGCCAGCAGGCGCCGGCTCAGCACCCAGTCGGCAGTGGTTTTGATCTCCATCGGGCTGTGCCGATCCGAGGTCAGTGCGATGAACATGATCTCGCCCATGATCGAGGCGACCGGCGCCAGGGCTGGCGCAGGGACCTCGGGCGGCAGCGACTCACGGGCGAGCTGGAGCTTCTCGGTGACGATTTGACGCGCCTGGTAGATGTCCGTGCCCCACTCGAACTCGGCGAAGACCACGGCGATACCCACGCCGGTGGACGAGCGCACCCGGCGCACGCCAGAGGCGCCGTTGAGTGCGGTCTCAATGGGGAAGGTCACCAGGCTCTCCACCTCCTGGGGGGCCATGCCGTGGGCCTCGACGACCACGGTGACCGTGGGCGCCGTGAGATCAGGGAAGACGTCGATCGGCATCCGCAGCGTCTCGTAGCCGCCCCACAGCAAGAGCAACAGGGCGCCAACGACCACGAACAGGCGGTCCTTCAAGGACCATTGAATGATGTCTGCGATCATCTGGCCGGCCTCAGTGGGCGTGGCCGTGACCGGCCGCGGCGGGGGATGCTCCTGCGAGCCGGACCAGATAGGCGCCACGGGTCACGATCCGCTCTCCCGGTTCGAGCCCGCTGAGGACCTGGACATAGTCGCCGTCGCGGATTCCGAGCCGCAGGACGCGGCGCTCGAAGGATTCGCCGCCGAGCATGACGTACACCACTTCCTGACCGGCCTCGTCGACTATAGCGGATGCCGGCACGGCGAGATCGTCGATGCTCGCGCCGGCCCACATCCTCACCTCGGCGAACATGCCGACCCGCAGCAGGCCGTTCGGGTTCGGGAGCTCGAACACCAGGGGTACCGTACGCCGCACGGGGTCGACCATGTTCCCGAAGGCCACGACCAGACCGCCCTCGTCCGGGTCGATGGAAAATGTTTGCTCGAAACCCTCGATCTGGAACCAGGCCCCTTTTGGATCCGGCAAGCGGCCGAGATCTGCCTCGGCGACGCTCGCCTCCAGCCATAGCCGTTCGGTATCCACGACATGGAACATGGCATCGCCTTCTTCCACGAAACTACCGGAGGGGACGAGGATTTCCACCAAGGTGCCGGCGATGGGTGCACGCACCTTGACGCCCGTGCTCTCGCCACCACCCTCGCTGCCCAGGGTGCGCTGATAGCGGGCCAGCCGTTCGGTCGCCGCTACCAGCTCCGCCTTGGCCACGCGCTCCTGGTTTTCCGCCTCGTTAAAGTCTCGCGCCGAGGCCGAGCGTTGGGCAACCAGCTTCTCCAAGCGGTTATGTTCCCGCTCGGCAAACTCGTACTGCGAGCGCGTACGCTGCACCGCCAGTTCCAGCGATGCGACATCGACCTGATCCCCAGCGACCCGCGGCATGAGGGTCGCCAGGGGCTGCCCGGCCGAGACACGGGTGCCGATTCGCGGAAAGGCATCGGTGGCGAGCAGATGGCCGGCGGTTGGCGCCCCGACCAGCGCCTCGCCATCCTTGCGCGCCCTGATCAGGCCGGTAGCCGTGACCGAGGCCCGCATGCGGCGCCGTTCAACCGCAGCGGTGGAAAACTCGACCTTCCACTGCTGCTCCTTCAGGAAGCCGATCACATCCCCTGCATCCGCCTCCGCGGGCTGAGCAGCCGCCGCCGCGTCCGGGTCGGAATAGACACTGTAAGTGCCCAGATCGTGGGTCGCGCTCAAGCCGGGCGATTCCAAAATCAGGGCGACGGAGCGCTCGCCGGCCTGGGTCGGTTGGGCCACGGGCCGGAAGATGCCTGGAATCGAGGGGCCTTCCACGCTGAACGCCTCGTCCGGCAGACCGCCACCGGAGAGCCGTACCGTGACGCGCCCCTCACCCACCGGCCGAAAGTCGTCCAGTCGGGTCAAATGGGCCGCGAAACTGGATTCTTCGCCAACCACCAGCGACGGAAACTCCACGAACAGCTCGGTGCGGTCGGTGAAATGGGTTACCGCAATGGCCCCTGCCCCGTGACCATGCCCCCCGTCGTGACCGCTGGCATCGCCATGCTCGTCGGCATGCGGTTCCTCGTGGTCGTGTCCATGGGGGATGTCGCAGCCGGACAACACCAGGGCCGACATCAGCAGCAGGGCCAAGCGGGTCGGACCACCGCGCCGCAGGTGGCTTGTTTGAGCAACCCCGGTAGGCGACGGAATCCAAAACCGATCTATGCTCGGTATTTTTGATGCAGCAAGGCTGTTCTGGGTCATTGTTCAGATCAATGGATGAGGAGGTGGAGGGCCGATTCGACAGCGTGGTGCAGTTCGTCGGTGTAGACGTATCCGACCATGGCAAGCAGGCCGGCGCCCAACAGAGCGGAGAGGCGCGGCCTGCCGCTTGGTGTCCGGGCGGGGCACAACAGGGCATGGATCCGTGCTGGCACGTCGGAGCCGGTGACGGTTGGAAGGAGGGTATCGCCAGCAGGACGAGTACCCGCCGCGAGGCGGACGACCTTCAGGATGGTCTCCGCGACACACAGTCGATCCCCGGCGGGGAGCGCTGCCTGCTCGTCACAGGCCTGCTCCGACGCCAAGTACAGGTCTGCCAGAAGACGTCGGCGAATCGGTGGCAGATGCAGGCGGGACAGGAGATCGGCAGTGAACGATCTAAGGGCGTCGCGGCGCCGGCGGTGGGCCTGCTCGTGACGCACGACGACCACCAGCTCCGCGGGAGACAACGCGTTCAGCAGACCCGACGACAGGTAGATCGCCGGGCGCACCAGGCCTGCGGTCAGTGCGAACGCGATGCCGGAGTCCACCACCCGGTACGGCCGGTGGACGGGCTCTTCGACCTGCACGGTTCCCAATGCACGGACGACACGCCGCACGCGCCGCAGGCGACAGAAGATACCGGCGCCGAGCAAGAGGATGGCGATCTCGGCAGCAAAGAGAATCAATTGTTCCAGACCCGTCCCTGTCAATAACGGCGTATGGACCAGGCAGAAATGCGTATGGTGATCATGGATATGGCAATGATCGGCCCCCAGTCCAAGAAGATGGGGCAGCGACGGAGAAAGCGTCAGGATCAGCAGCGCCAGTCCGGCCATCGCCGGCGCGCAGGCCAGGGCTAGCACCAGCCCCGCGCGTGTGGCCGGCGGCAGTCCCCTCATCCGCCCCCGGGTTACGGGGTAGAGCGCGGCAACCAACAGCGCCGCGAGAAGACCGGCCCCAGCAAAGACCAATGCCGCGGACGCGATGACGCCGACGTTGGGGATCAAGGCGCTTCTTCCCCACGCTCCGCGCGGCGTTTGGCGATGAGCCTTTCCAGCCGGGCCAGATTTTCCTCGTCCACCTTGGCGGCGAGATCGACAAAGGCCGCGAGCATGGGTTCCGGGCGGCCAGCCGAGAGCGTCTCTACCACCTCCCCGATCAGTTGTCCCATCAGCTCCTCGCGCTGCACCGCCGGAGTGTAAAGGAAGGCGTGGCTCACCTTGCGCCGCACCAGCAACCCTTTGCGGAAGAGCCGCTCCAGGGTCGACTGCACGGTGTTCAATGAGATACCACGCCGTTCGCCGACGCTGCGGTGCGTGGTCTTGGCATCGAGCGCACCCTGGAGCCACAAGGCTTCGAGCACGGCGAGCTCAAGGGCCCCCAGATAAGGCCTTGCGATCAATGACACAGCAGGAATCCAGAGACAGATTGGAGGTTGAGCATTATCTTGGAGCATAAAACCGATAGTCAATCGGTTTTTCTTATGCAGCGACGCG
>JBFYWS010000523.1:0-2749 GCA_041310935.1 Desulfobacteraceae bacterium
TTGCGCCTGAGCACCTCGTTTACGGCCTTGACGATGTGCCGGGCGGTCAGGCCGTACTTGTCGATCACCTCCAGGTACGGGCCGGACTCGGCGAAGGTGTCCTGCACGCCGACGCGTTTCATGGGAATGGGGTATTTCTCCACCAGCACCTCGGCCACCGCGCTGCCCAGGCCGCCGAAAATGATGTTGTTCTCGGCGGTGACGATCGCCCCCGTTTCCCTGGCCGCTTTGAGCACCATCCGCTCGTCGAGGGGTTTGAGCGTGTGGCAGTCGATGACGCGCACGTCGATCCCCTTTTTGGCCAGCACCTCGGCGGCGATCAGGGCCTGGATCACCAGATCCCGGTTGGCGATGATGGCTGCATCTTTGCCCTCGCGCACGACCACGGCCTTGCCGATCTCGAAGGGAAATGTCGCATCGTAGAGCACCGGCACGGGGTCGCGCGTGAAACTGAGATAGACCGGCCCGTCGTATGCGGCGGCGGCATGCACGGCCATCTTGGTGCTCGTCGGGTCGGCGGGTGCAATCACGGTGGAGCCGGCCAGCGCGCGCATGATGGACAAATCCTCCTGGGCCTGGTGGGTCACCCCGTCCGGGCCCGGCGTGATCCCGCTGTGGCTGGCGGCGATCTTCACGTTCAGGCGTGGGTAGTGGATGCTGTTGCGCACCATGTCGAGCGCCCGCATGCTGGCAAACACGGCATAGGTGTTGGCAAAGGGGATGAGCCCCGTGGTCGCCATGCCGGCGGCGGCGGCCATCATGTTCTGCTCGGCGATCCCGAAGTTGAAGGAGCGCTCGGGAAACTTCGCCGCGAACATCGTCGTCTTCATGGACTTGGAGACGTCCGCATCCAAGGACACCACGTCGGGGTTCGTCCCCCCCAACGCGAGCAGGGCATCGGCATACGAATAGCGGGTGGGCGCCGATTTGGCCTTGGCGAAGAGGTCCTTGGCGGCCAGCAGCGCCTGAATTTCCGGAAGCACATAGCGGTATTTAGATTTCACAGAAGCACCTCCTGATTTCGTCCAGGGCCTTGCCTGCCTCTTCCTGGCAGGGGGCCTTGCCGTGCCAGTCGGCCACGTTCTCCATGAAGGAGACCCCCTTGCCCTTGACGGTCTCGGCGATGATCGCGGTCGGCACCCCCGTGCGGGCCTTGGCGGCCTCGAGCGCGGAGACGACCTGCTCCATCGAGTGGCCGTCGATTGTCTCGACGTGCCAGTTGAAGGCGCGCCACTTGTCGGCCACGGGTTCGATCGGCATCTCGTCGTCCACGCAGTAATCGTTTTGCAGGTGGTTGCGGTCGAGAATGACCGTGAGGTTGTCGAGCTTCCATTTGGGGGCCGCCATGGCCGCTTCCCAGATCGACCCTTCCTGGGACTCGCCGTCGCCGATGACCACCCAGACGTGGTAGTCTTTTTTGCGCAGCTTGCCGGCGAGCGCCATCCCCAGCCCGGCCGAAAACCCATGTCCGAGCGAGCCCACCGTCATGTCCACGCCCGGCGTCTTGTGCATGTCCGGATGCCCTTGCAGGATGCTGCCCAGCCGGCGCAGGGTCGCGAGGTGTTTCTTGTCGAAATACCCGCGCTCGGCCAGCGCCGCGTACCACACCGGGCAGGCGTGGCCCTTGGACAGGATGAAGCGGTCGCGCTCGGGCCAGCCGGGGTTCTTAGGGTCGATGCGCATCAGTCGGAAGTAAAGCGCCGTCACCACGTCGGTGGCGGACAGCGACCCGCCCGGGTGGCCGGCGCCGGCCGTGCAGATCATCTCGATGATGTCGCAGCGGATGATTCCGGCCATGCGCTTGAGTTCTTCGATGGTCATGGGAGTATGAGTCATATGGGGTTCTCCTTGGTTAAGGGTTCGAGGGTTCAAGGGTTCAAGGGTTCAAGTGAAAAAAAGTTCTTGGCCGTCTCCTTCTTCACTCGACCCCTTGGCCCCTCGGACCCTGGACCCCTGCAGCTTACTTCAGTCCAAAAACTTCCTTTTCAATGAACTTCCAGGTCGCCATGTAATCGCCCCGAGTCATCAGGCGGGCGATCCTGCCTCCGTCTATTCTGTCCAGTTTGTTCCAGATCCGGTTGGTCATGCGGCTGTTGGCCTCGAAGACCTCCTTGATGTCCCAGCGGGTCGGCGAGGTGTCGGAGGTGAGGTAGTCCTTGTACTTGTATTTCTTGAGGTAGTAGAGGAACTCGACATATTCCAGGAAGTGCTTGGTGCCGCAGAAGTAGTCCCAGTCCCACTTGCCGTCGTTGTCGTTGATGTGGATGTAGTACGGGTAGGCGCTCTCGGCCAGCAGCACGAGGGCCTCGGCCGGGTTCTCGTTGCCGTAAATGGAGTGCCCGAAGTCGAGCGTCACCCCCATCTCCTTGATACCGATGTCGTTCAACAGGCAGAGCGTCTTGGCCGCCGTGTCCAGGAAACAACGGCCGCGGGTCTCGCTCGGCTTGTACTCGATGAAGAGCGGAATTTTCGTCTTGTAGCTGCCGGCCGCCCCGAAGGTCTCGACCAGGTGCTTCCAGGCCACGGCGTAGTCGTGCTGGAAGGCGAACTCGTAGCCGTCGCCGAGCGGGCAGCAGGTGACCTTGTCGGCGCCGACGGCCTCGGCAAAGTCCTTGGCCCCCTTGATGAAGCGCACGGCCTTGTTGCGTATCTTTTTATCAAGCGAGGTCAGCCCGCCGTTTCGGAACTCGGGCTCGGCCTTGACGTTCACGTTGACGGCGGCGACCTTCAGCTTGTGCTTTCTCAACAC